>JBILFC010000120.1:0-8612 GCA_044351785.1 Bdellovibrionota bacterium | reverse complement strand
TCTACTGTTCATCCGAGACTTGAGCAGGGTCAAGGTAATGTTGTTAATCTTACTCATGCGCATGTTGGTTCTTATGCCCTTTACTATGAACATGGTGGAGAGGCTCTTTTTTGTGACAACGAGAGAAATGGAAAAATTCTTTATAACCTACCAACAGAAGGTAAGTATTTTAAAGATGGAGTAGAGAGATTCATAGTAGAGGGCGAAAAAGAAGCTGTGAATCCTCTTAAGAAAGGTACTAAGTGCGGAATTAGATATTCATTGAAACTAGCTCCCTTAGAAACGAAGTCCGTGTATTTAAGATTTGTTGGTGCAGATGAGGTAGATTCCAATTGGGTATTTAATAAAGCGGAGTTAGAAGCGGTTGTTTCGTTAAAGAAAAAAGAAGCCGATGAATTCTATTCAAATATGCATTACGGAAAACTTTCCGCAGAAGAAGCATCAATTCAGAGGCAAGCATTTGCTGGTTTACTCTGGTGTAAGCAGTTTTATCATTTTGATGTTAACCGTTGGCTTGAAGGTGATCCTGGGTTCCCTCATCCCCCAGAGGAGAGGAAAAGGGGTAGGAATGCATCTTGGAAGCATCTTTATAATGCTGATATAATTTCAATGCCTGATACTTGGGAGTATCCTTGGTATGCCGCTTGGGATTTAGCATTTCATTGTATTCCTTATGCTTTAATTGATTCAGATTTTGCGAAGAAGCAATTAATCCTAATGACTCGTGAATGGTATATGCATCCGAATGGGCAGATGCCAGCTTATGAATGGGCGTTTGGTGATGTTAATCCTCCGGTGCATGCTTGGGCTACTTGGCGTGTATTTCAAATTGATAGAAAACATAGAGGTGGAGAAGGAGATTTAAGATTTTTAGAAAGAGTTTTTCATAAATTAATGATTAACTTTACTTGGTGGGTAAATAGAAAAGATCTTGGCGGACGGAATATTTTCCAAGGTGGATTTTTAGGTCTAGATAATATTGGAGTATTTGATAGGAGTGCTCCATTACCTACTGGTGGTCATATTAATCAAGCAGATGGTACTAGCTGGATGGCTATGTATGCGCTTAATATGATGAGGATGGCACTAGAGCTAGCTAAAAAGAATTCAATTTACGAAGATATAGCGTCGAAGTTCTTTGAGCACTTTTTGTTTATTGCCCAGGCCATGACAAATATGGCGGAAGAAGGAATTGGTTTATGGGACGATAAGGATGAGTTTTTTTACGATGTATTAATGCTACCTAATGGTGACAGTGAGGTTCTTAGACTTAGGTCTATGGTTGGCTTGATACCTTTATTTGGGGTTGAAACAATAGAGCCTGAAATGTTAGAGCGCTTTCCTAACTTCAACCGAAGAATGAATTGGGTCCTAAATAATAGGCCGGAGCTTGCAACTTTAGTATCTCATTGGGATTTACCAGGTAAGGGGCAACGTAGATTGTTATCCCTTCTTCGTGGCCATAGAATGAAGAAAATATTAAATAGAATGCTTGATGAGGCTGAATTCCTATCGCCTTATGGTATTCGTGCTTTATCAAAGGTTTATGAAAAAGATCCGTTTACGTTTAAGTACGGGGATCAGAGTGTTTCCGTTGATTATCAACCTGCTGAATCAAGTACTCGTATGTTCGGTGGAAATTCTAATTGGCGAGGGCCTATCTGGTTCCCAGTGAATTACCTCATTATTGAGTCTCTTCAGAAGTTTTTCCATTATTACGGGGAAGACTTTAAAGTGGAATTTCCTAAGGGTAGTGGAACTTTCTTAAACTTAGAAGAGATATCTGAGAATTTATCAAGAAGACTAGTCTCAATATTTACAAAGGATAGCGCTGGGAATAGGCCAGTGTATGGGGATCAAGCTGGTTTATTTAAGAAACCTCATTTCGACGATAAAATTCTATTTTATGAATATTTTCACGGAGACTCTGGACGCGGGGTGGGAGCTTCTCATCAGACGGGATGGACTGCTCTAGTTGCTAAATTACTTCAACCTAGAGAGAGGGATAGCTAGTAGAGTGATTCGGTATTTTCTATTTTTTATATCAATAGCTATTCTTATTTTCTACTTCTATTCATTAGAAGGTACCGAAAATATGGAGAATATCGCTGTAGGAGATGCCTATTCAATTAAAATATCTGCGCCAGCTAATCGGATCGCTTACTTTAAGAGAATTTCTGCTAATCAGTTTATATTCACTTTTTTAGAAGAAGGTGCTTATGCGGAGATTGGAGAGTTGTCTAACGCAAGGTTAGAAGTAGGGCAGGAGTTGCGTTTAGTGAGTAAAAATTGTGTGTTTAGCTTCGAAGCATTAGGTCAGATTTCAAAGGGTAGAATAGTGTGTGGTGACTTTAGTGAATCAGATTTTCAAGCGGATTTAATTAAATTAAATGCTGCTAGTTTTGAGCTCAGTCATGTTGCTTCTGATAATACTATTAAGATGCTTGGGGAGTTAGAAAATTTATCAGATGAAATTCTAGAGCTTACTTCAGATATTGTATCGTTGGAAAGTGTAATTTCCAAATTACAAAACGGTAGTTTCGATACCAGCCAGAAAGAAATGAAAGAGTTGCCATTAGAAAGCGGTAGTTCAAGGGAAATACTGCTAAGAACGTCAATAGAGGGTCAGGAGATTGCACTTGCTACTAGACTCTTAGATGAGGAAGGTAAGATTTATTTAGGGGTGCAAAAATTTAATAAGACTATGCCAGAAATGTCTTCAAGTCCTGAAGCCACTCATTCTCCCGCAGCAATCCATACTGTACCTGATGTTAAAACCCCTAGTAAGAGCGAGGAGTGGTGGAAAAACATAGATTAAAATACATTATTCTTTTAAGCCTATTATTTCAGTTAGGGTTAGCAGTTGCTGATGATTCATCTCCCACTTATCTTTCAGAGAAGATTTCTCTAAATGCAGAGCCGATAAAAGCATGTTTACAAAAGGTAACAAGTGAGTTTCAGGTTATAGAAAGTTGCCGCTCTAGTTACTTTAAGTTGGGAGACTTAAACGAGGTAAGCTCTGAGAGTAGATATTTATTTCTACATGAGTTTGATGGCATCGAGATTAAAGATTTGCGTTATGTTTGGAGTTTATTTTATTTAGCTGATGGGCAGTTGGTAAGTACTAAGTTACATGCTCCAAGAGAGGAAAGATTAGTACGGGGTGGTATGAACGCTATTTTAGAAGGCGAGTTACTTGCAATGACTAGAAATTTAGAAATAGAAAAGCTTAAATTTAAGGCCTTAAACGAGGATTTGGAGTTGCTACTGGCCAATAAGGATAAATTAAAGTTGCTAGAAATTTCTTTGGAGTCTCTTCAGAAGAACCAAAATAGTGAATTTAGAAGGCTGTTAGCTTCACGTTCAGGCAAGATAATATCTGGCGCTCATGATGCAAAGAGGGTTGATAGTAGAGGAGAGTTAAGTGAGCAGTTAAGAGTGATTTTAGCAGGTCAGGTTAAATAAAGGGGTCTGAGATTTCCTTATCTCAGACCCTCCAAAATTACTATAACCTTATTGGAGTGTTTTGGGGATAGTAGCACCATGCCGCTCAGCAACATCTCGTGCCGCAATGAGGGCGCTTCTTACGGCACCCTCCATATAGCCCCACATTTCAGGTGATTCCCATTCGCCTGCAACTGTTAGCCAGGATGGAAGTTGCTTCTTAAGTTCCGCTCTATATTCTGTTAGCTCATACGGGCCTGGGCATCCGTAACCACATCCCGTAAGACTTTTCCTTCTCCAATCTATGATTAGGCAGTCATCATCTTTTATAGAGATTCCTGAGAAGCCCGTTATATAAGGAGAAAGTTCAGTCTTTATAAGCGTGATAAGATCTGCTTTCTTCATCTGGAGTATTTTTTCCGCAGATGAGCCACCACACATGATCGTAAGGATTCTGTGATTCTTCACTTCTCCCATACCACCTTCCCAGATGGCTTGGAGTAAGTTTGTAGAATCTAAGAATGAGCCCTCTAAAATGCCGGTAGGGATATTACATTCGCTTGGGGTTTTTAAAGTGATTTTTAATGTGTCACCCATTTGTGGAATAATGTCTGGATCAATACTTAATCCAAAGAGTTTTCCATTTTCCCAAAGTCGGGGTGGAATAGTACAGATGATTTCATCTCCTCCCATCTGAAAATTACCGCCCGGCTCAGTTGGGTCAAAATGACAAATGGATCCTAAAATTCGCTTTATTCTGAATCCTCTTTGAATAGTCCCTTCCAATAAGCTGGCTTCAAGGGAATTGGTTAGAGAAGCCATGCCACCATGAAGTCTATATTTTTCTAGGTTTTCAAAAAAGCCATCGCCATGAGACTTGATCAGATAGAGATAGGCTAGCAGGCTAATTTTTTTCGGACTTTCACCATTTTCAAATTCAAAATGTGTCTCAAGGAATCGATTAGCACGCTCACTAAGGTTAAGTCTTTGGATAAAAGCCCAAAGATTTTCACCATCATTTGCTGGAGTCAAGTTGTGTGCAGCATCAATGAGTGCACGTTTTACGTCTAGTAGCTCATCGAGAAATGAGTTGTCGTATCCACCACCAACTTTAATAATTGGAGTGAAAGGTGATTCATCCATTCCCTGAACTTCATCGAGCTTCAAGCCAAAAGTATGAATATACTGCCTTAATATAGTGTGAGCTGGGCTTATAAATTCAGGCCCTACGTCGACATGTAGCCCATTTACTAGGTTTGTCAGCGTTTTGGTCCGACCGCCGATTCTGTTAGTCCGCCCCTCAAATACTTTTACATTGAAGCCGAGCTTCTCTAGTTCGTATGCCGCAACCAAGCCGCAAAGCCCAGCACCTACTACGAGAACAGTTGTATCTGACGGAGCATTTTTAAAACGCACTCCCATCTGTTGCAGTAGAGATTCTCCTCTCTTAAACTGCGGTACATCTACCCATGACCTAAACATTTGAAACCTCTCAGTGCAGCACGAGCTGCAACAAAGAACCTAGGAAAAACCTTTTTTAAAGCATAGCAAAACCAGTGATTTTAACAAGTTCGTAATTTACTTTCTGAGATAAGAAAGGAGATAAGAGAAAACGGGCTCCCTTTCTGGCGAGCCCTGCGTTTTATAGTAAAACCTCCATGCCTAGGGAATCAACGATTCTATCAATATTATCCGGTCTTTCCTCTTCAGCGTACATTTCGATGAGTTGTTTTGAGAAAAAATCCAGACCGAAGTTAATGGAAAATTCAACATTACTGCCACTGAGCTGCGTACTAATTTTCCTTAACTGCTTTCCGGCAGATAGGAATTCAGCAAGCTGAAAATCATCTGTACTTTTAAGAGCCTTCAGACAGTATGTGATTATTTCAAGGAATTGGATGGCCCTTAAGGCTTCTTTGGGGCTCTTAATTCCGGTGCTAAGCTTTTTCATGCTCCAGGTGAGGAGGCTTTTAGCCAGCTTCGGATTTAGTAAGCCATAATTGCCTAAAAAAGTTACTCTTTCTTTGAAATGCTCTATGTCATCTTGTCCATGATTAAGGAATCTTTTCGCTTGTCTTGGATCTAGTTGTGTGGCTAGTGTTAGAGCTAGGACACTTATTCTGACATAGCCTTCATCAATCAAATCCGGCCTGTTACCTAGCGGGTACAGTCCTCTAGAGATTTTGAAGGTTTCTCTGCCAAGTGCGCTAAGTATTTTGGTATCTTTTAAGTGATTACATAGTTTGGTCAACCAATGCACAAACCGTATGCTTGGATAGCCTATTGAGACGTCCTCTTGTTCTATCTTTATTCGTCGCCTTCTTTCGGATTTAATTTGTTTATAAGAATTAACATGTCCTCTAATGAGAGAGAGCAGTTTTCTTATGAACGCAATAAGAGTATCTCTGCTTACGCTCGTTAAGATAATTTCTAGGTTGTCGTCATCATCAATAAGGGACTTGGCAAGTTGTTGATCAATTTTGTAAAGCTCAGAGGAAATTTCTTCTGGGAGATTTGTACTTAGAGCTTTTGGTCTTTGACTCGTTTGATGATTGGCGTCTTGATGTGCTTGATTGCTGATCCTCCTGATCTGATTCTTACGATACTCGCTATCTCCAGCCATCCTTATGAGAAAATTAAGAAGGTAGGGCTGGAGGTCGTCTGTCTTAAGAGTCACGCATGCATCAAAAGCTTCATCTGTAATGCTACTTCCATCTAAGTGTCCTAAGTTAATGATAGCATGATCTGCTATAGCAGAACCAAGATCAAAATTCTTTGGTGCACCAGCTGGTGTAAATGCAGTACCCCCGCCTGTCATTCTCAACGGCTGACTAGAGACGACTAAGCTAGATCGATCTCTTTTTGTAAGTGCTATAATTTTTCTCTGACAAAGGTCGATGATTTGAGTTTCTCTTCCTTTGATCTTCCAGAGATAGCCTACTGCTTGCCATGCGACTATGAGGTCAGTTGGCTTTTGGCAATCGAGGGCAGATTCAAAGTAATCAAATATAGCATTAGCCAGAGTATCGTCTGGTGAGTTTAGCGACCTTTCTGGAAGAAAGAATGCCACAATGCTGAAGAACCCAATTCGAGTAGGAATTATTAACCTTGCTTCGCGCATAATCTCTGCTCTTCTTCTCGGCAGGATATGCAGAGCTAGTTGAACTCTTGCGAATGCATCTTTGGATTCTTCAGAATCGGGATCGTATGAAGTCCTGAGTATCTGAAGGGATCCAGCGATTGAATTATTAAGTTCAGTTATGAAGCTCATCGCTTAACCTTTCTTGGAGTATTACTCCATAGAAACCATTGTTTCTCCTATCTCCACACTTAATTATAATTAAGTGTGGAGATAAATACTACTTCTACCCATGATCAGAATATGTTGAACCTCTAAGTGTTGCACTAACAGCAACTATTAATTTAAATAAAACATTTTTAGACTGATAGCAGTTTTTCGTGAAAATTGAAACATCTCATTAAGGATTCGCTCGGTCTGATGCTTTAGATTTTAGATTGGCTGGTGTTTGGGGATTCGGAAAGGATTCTTCTCCTAGTATAAAGCATTGTTAGAAAAGTGGAATTGGTTATAATAATCGAAGCAGGTAAAAGCATCGTAATAATTGAGTAGTTCTCAAGCGCAATCATGCTAAGAATAAGTTTTATATTTGAAACAAAGTAAACGCTAGAGGTTTCTTCGTAGGGTTTATGATATGCCTTTCTAAAAGTTGGAACTAATGCAATAGTATCGACTGCAGTGATAATGAAGGTAGTCCAGAGAGGAGTATTTGTAGTTATCCAAGTAAGGATTCCTATAGTACATGCTATTAGGCAGAACCAATCTAGTCTTGTGGTAGTCTTTTCACCAGTCTTAAGTGAACCTAGAAAGACTATAAGACAAAGTAGTGCGCCTACTCCAGTACTCCAAGAGCCAGCGCCACCATGGTCCGAAACTTGTCCCAAAAAGCCGATTCCTACCACGAGAGTCCAAACAAGCCAAGAGAAGGTATGGGGATGGGTTCTCCCTTTGGCCATATCCCTTAGGTAGGGGATATAGGCTAGGATTGTCAGTAGGCATGAAATAATACCAAGAGAATTGGCGAGTGTGATCACTTCTTTATTCTTTTTAAATTCCCAATATCGACTAAATCCTGCGGTCTGCCGGCCTTTTTCTTGAGTAAAATGAGGTGTTCTATTGATATGTAGTGTAGTTTTACGCCGAATAAAGAACCTTTGACTTTTGCTCTCCAAGCATCTCCAAATTTTAATCCTTTCATTCCGCAAATAATATCTATTCTTGTAGGATCCTTCCCCATTTTTAGGAAATGATCTTCGAATGTAAAGAAAGTGGAATTAATTGAGCTTACAGGTGCACCGAATTCTTTAAGTATGCCATATATTTTTTCCGCATTCTTATCTGAGTTGTCAATCCAGATATCGACATCCTTGGTAAAGCGGGGCTCGTAATGAAATGATGTGGCATAGCCACCCACAATTAAGAATCTAACTTTTTCTTCGACCAAACTCGATAGCAGTTCTATCAAGTCGGAGTTCATTTCTTTTGTAGCCATTATTTAAATGATATTCAATAAACATATTAAAAGTTTCTTCAGCCTTTTTGCTACGAGGAGTTATTCTCCTGTAGTAGTCTTCTAGAGATTCTAATTTTGGATCTGCTTTGTTGTTAAAGCTACCAAACTCTGCATGGAAAACACCTCTTTTGGTTTTTTCTTTCTTTATGGGCATTTGAAAATGGTATTTATTCTTTTTTTTAGTATAATACTGCCTTTAACCTTATTATTCAACTAGAAGATAGCGCATCAATCAAAAAAAGGGCCTGATTAAATCCAAACTCAGAATTTAAATGTCCACCATTGGAAATTACAGTAAGAGTTGTGCCTAGTGATTTCACAATTTTTTCGCTTAGTGCCAATGGAACATATGGATCATTGGAGCCTGCAAACACATAGAAGTTAGAGCAGTTAAGGCAAATACTGTCGAAGTTTAGATTTTCTTTAATAAAGGAACTATTAAGAGAATCATAATACTCAATGCCTAAGAATTCATTAAATGGACAGACAAGTATGCATGCTTCAGCTTTGACAAGATTTTCTTCAAGTAATCTGAGGCAAAAAATAGCCCCAAGGCTGTGACCTATAATCGTTAAA
>JBILFC010000119.1:0-8613 GCA_044351785.1 Bdellovibrionota bacterium | reverse complement strand
CTTATTAAAAATCACACATCCCAACACGTACCTATTCACCACATCTGGCCCCATATACCAATCTGAACCACCGACATTCTCAACTCTTCCCTTGATGGTTAAGTATTTATTAAGTTTTATGCTGGCTTCAAAAATCTCTATTTTAGCCTTATCTAAGTCTTTAGCCCCCGATAAATAAAGCCTTTTTAAATCTGGCTCATGAGAACAAGTCACTATCATATCCTCAATTTTAAGCTCTATATTAAAATCAAATATTCCCTTCAACGATGGGCATTCGAGAGAACTAAAGGTAACTTCGGTCAAATTTCCACTTCCAAGGCGAAAGCCCTCTATTAACTTATCACTCCAGTAAAATTCAGTATTCTCGCTTACCGACCTAATTTTAAATGAAAGCAAAGCAGGTAAACAATCTTCTCCCCACGACATCTGTCCAAGATTCTTTATTAATACCTTACAAGTAACGCCTTTCTGCTCTGAGATAGAAAATTCTTGAATTTCATAATCAAATAAATAATCCATCAAAAAGTCCCTCTCTAAACTTAATTGGATTGGGAAAGAGCAGCCTGCTAAAACCCGCTGACCCTTAGAATCAAACAAACAAAGTGCGAATACAAAATCGCCATCGATCAAACCAGTCAATGGAACTTTATCATTTATGGTATGCTTTACTCCTTCTGAGAATTGGTATCTTAAAACATTCCTTTTTTCTGGCTCTAGTAATGAATCTAGTGAAATTTCTAACACCCCAGAGCTTTCAGACAAAATCAAATCAACTTCATAATGGAAATAGAAGCGACTAAAATAACAGTTAATAAGAGTAATTTCGCTTGTTGGCATCAGGTATAGGTCTTTAGATTATGGTTTAACTATACTAACAAACCAAAGACTAAGAAAGTGGCCATCTAATACAACTATCAGGTGATCGATTCTGCCAATATCTAGGATTATCCGATTTAGTTTTACTCATCGCTGCAAACATTTTAGTTGGCTTTATGCTTGCATCTAAAAGCTTAGAATTATTTAATTCGCCGACTTTATCAATGAAACGGCAATCCCATTCACAATTTAAATTAAAATTATGGCCGAAGCTTCTATCTACAAAAATATCAATAATTCCACCCCAACCAGCAAACATTTCAAAATTAAATTTATCTACCAATAACGGTAAGATATCTTGCGCTCTAATACCCTCAAATCCACTTGTCGAACAATCCCAATCACTAAATTCATGCTCATGTCTCTTCAACTGATGATTGTACTTATGACTATCAGGTAATTCCTTCCACAACTCATGAATAATGTTTAAAGTCTCTGGCCATCGCAAATGTCCATTTCTACCAATCATATCTTGCACAACAAAATATCCATCTTCGGACAAACATTCATAGACCCTGTCAAAAATAGCCTCTAATTCCATGAAATGGTGAAGGCATTGAGCTGCAACAATAACATCATATGTTTCAACTCCTTTCCAACGATTTATATCTGCCTCCTTAAAACTAAGTAAATCAGATACCGCTTTCGCCTCAGCAAGCTTTTTCCCCCTATCAAGCATGGCAGGATTAATATCCAAACACTCCAATGTAAAATTTCGTATTCCCAATCCAGATAGCATAGAAGCTAACAAAACCTCTAATTCACAGTTTCCAGCTCCTATACTTAAAAATCTTAAATTCAAATCCAATTTATCCAAACAAGCATTTCGCATGTAGCTCAAATAAATATCGCTTAAGAATGAATATCCTAAAGAATTCACCATTGGCATTAAGAACTTATTAGACCAATAGTGATATATGGCAGGTAAATTAAGTATGTTTTCAAGGTGACGATAGTGGGATAATTCCTCCTCTATTTTTTTGTCATATTCACTATTCATAATTTATGAACTTTTACCATGCTAATTACATCTAAATATAGATGTAATTAATCGTCATTAAGATCTTAGATAAATTTAAATGGTTAATCCAAACTTACCATCACCCTTGCTCCTATATAGAATTTTTTCAGAGGCAAAGCCATTTAAACATATATGTATCGATAATTTTCTAGATAAAGATATTGCGGAGGGTCTTCTGTTAGAGTTTCCCGACTTTGATAAAAGAAATGCAATTAATGAAGCAGGGAGAATTGGGGGCAAATCTACACAAGAGAATACTCGAGCACTAGGTAACTACTATACAGAAATTGATGACTATATATCATCAGAAGGTTTTCTGACCTACTTGAGCCAAATTACAGGTATTCCTAAGCTACTTTATGATAAAGAATATTTTGGTGGAGGTACTCACGAAAATCTTGATGGACAAAACCTTGATACGCACATAGATTTTAACTACCACCGCTCAGCCAAGATTCATAGGAGATTAAATCTAATAATCTATCTTAACAAAGAATGGGAGGACTCTTGGGGTGGCCAGATAGAGATACACAGCAATCCAAGAGAGCCTGAAACAAATCAGATTTCAGCATTTTCACCATTATTTAATCGATGTGTAATTTTTGAAACCAATGAATATAGTTGGCATGGTTTTCCTAAAATTACACTCCCTGAAGATAAAAAGCATCTATCTCGAAAATCATTTGCAGTTTACTTCTATACTCTCGATAGACCCAAGGAGGAAATCGTACCTGCTCACACGACTTTTTATGTGCAAAGGCCAATGTCTAACTCCATAAAGCCAAACCAAATACTCTCTGAAGAAAACTATTCTGAGCTAAAATCTCTAATTAGAGCTAGAGATCACTGGATTACGTTCTATCAGAATCTTGAGCTGAAATTAAATAAAGAAATTGAAAATCTTAATCAAAAATTAGAAGCTGCAAAAATTTTTGATCCTGTTCCGATTAACGGTCCGGTAACTCAAATCTCAAATCCCAATAACTTCTATCCCGACAAATGGACAGGAGATAGATTTAAGGTAGACTTAAATCTAATCTCCCCTACTAGCAAAATAATTTTAACCGGCTCACTTCCTGAATTCATCAATTATCACTATGAAATCGCCATAAAATTAAACGGCGAAAACTTAAAAAACCAGACTATTAAAGCTGGAGGTTTTATCATTGAAGTCTCTAAGAGTTTAGAGGCCAATCAAAACATAACAATTGAGATAGAAAGTAGTACTTTCAATCCTAAGTCCCTCGGTATGAACAATGACAATCGGGACTTAGGATTCTTTCTTGAGAGTTTAGTATTTCAGTAAAAACTAATACTTAGAATACAACCTAGGAAGTGGCTTACTAGGGTCTTGGTCAGGTTTAATACTAACTCCTGAATCTAAATCGGCTGTAACATAATACCTTTGTCCGGGCTTTACATCTACTTCTAAAGTATAATCTCTCCAAGTTGTAGTTTTCACAGAATAGCTGCCATAGTTTGTTGTTTGTTCATCTAGGGCTCTCACACCTAAAACGTTCTTACCTGGCTTTACGGAAATTTGAGGTTCTAAGTACATTAGAAATGGTGTTAAAGATAAATTAGCAAGCCAGTCTAAAGTTTCAGGCCTTGCACTTTCCCTATTGACTGATAGGACTTGTGTTTGAGATCCAATTGGTACTAGGATCGCACTTTTAGGATTATCATAGCCAGGACCACTCTCTGTTACAATTGGCATTCTACCAACTCTAAAACAACCAGAAAGAAAAACTAAAAGACCAAGGATAAAAACTGCTTTAAACTTCATTAGATACTCCAATTAATTAAGTTACAGGTTATAAACTCGGATTATCTAATGATGAGCTTTAGGTTAAAGTGAAAAAGGGCTTGAAAATGAGAATTTTTCGTAGGGCCAATAATAACAGACGTTTAAGGTTTAAAAATCGGGCTAATTGACCAGATTTTAAAGATATGCAAATATCCGCCCAAAATAATCATATATGGGTAGAAGTAATAACTTAGCTTCTTTTTAAGATGTCTGCGGACTTTTTAGTGAAGAAGACTAAGTGCACACAAGGTTTTAGTATTTACCTAAGATTCTTATAGCTTGAAGGGTTTATTAAATCTTACAAGCTGTAAGGAATGAATTGGGTGGATACAATTTTTCGGATATGTATCCGAGGTCCATCTCAAACTCATTTCCTAAGCGGGCAATCTGGTCGCCTGCAATTATGCAAAGATTAGATGATTCAGGAGAAATTCCATGGGACGTCCTGTCACTTTGTTTACTGGTCAGTGGGCTGACTTGCCACTGGCGACGCTCTGCAAGAAGGCGCGAGAATTCGGCTACGACGGCCTTGAACTGGCATGCTGGGGCGACCACTTTGATGTCGGCAAGGCATTGTCTGACGACGCCTACTGTGCTCGTAAACGCGAACTTCTGGAAAAGCATGACCTGAAGTTGTTCGCAATCTCAAACCATCTCGTTGGCCAGGCGGTGCTCGACAACATCGATGCTCGCCACAAATCCATTCTCCCAGACCATGTCTGGGGCGATGGAGATCCAAATGGGGTGAATATCCGTGCGGCACAAGAAATGAAGTACACCGCACAGGCTGCCAAGAAATTGGGCGTGAGCATCGTGAACGGCTTCACAGGTTCCAGCGTATGGCACCTGATTTACGACTTCCCGCCAACACCTAAGTCGATGTACGACAAAGGCTTTCAGTTGCTGGCGGAGCGATGGAATCCGATTCTGGATGTGTTCCGAGACTGCGGAGTCAAATTCGCACTCGAAGTTCACCCGACGGAAATCGCGTTCGACATTTATACGGCAGAACGAGCCTTGCAGGCTCTGGAACACCGTGAAGAGTTCGGCTTCAATTTTGACCCAAGTCATTTGATCTGGCAGGGAGTCGATCCAGTTGAATTCATCCGTTACTTCCCTGATCGCATCTATCATGTTCACATGAAAGATGCCTCAGTGACGTTGAACGGACGAACCGGTACTCTCTGCTCTCACCTTGCATTCGGTGATGCTCGCCGTGGCTGGGACTTCCGAAGCGTCGGTCGTGGTGGAGTTCGCTTCGAAGAAATTATTCGAGCACTGAACGCCGCCAAGTACAGTGGCCCACTGTCGGTTGAATGGGAAGACAGCGGCATGGACCGAGAACACGGGGCTGCAGAAGCTGCTCAATTCTGCAAGAACGTGGACTTCCAGCCATCAAGCCGAGCCTTCGACGCTGCATTCGGCGACTAGTTCTCCGAATGCAACTGAGTAAGTTCTGAAGAAACCGGTGCGTGACGATGTCGTCCCGCACCGGTTTTCTTTCACTTTTTTTATGCACTTAGTTTGATTTGAACTTGTATAAAATGAACCTCTCCTATACAAATAAGCCTCAGTACGATATCTCTGTAAACCCTAATAATGACTTACTCACCTCACTCTGGCCTTTCGATTAAAGCCCTTTCAAAGTCTTTTTCCGATCATGCTATCATCTCTGACTTTAATCTAAATCTAGAGAAGCATACGATTACGGGTTTCTTGGGGCCGAATGGTTCTGGTAAAACAACTCTTCTTTCAATTATTGCTGGTTCTCTTAAGAAAGATCAAGGGGAATGCAGTTTCGACAATAGTCCGCTTGAACTGGGAAGCTCAGGTCTTCTTTCTCAAAATTACAGAGACGCCTTATTTCCTTGGTTAACAGCTTTTGAAAATGTTTGTTACCCTCTTAGGGTAAAAGGCATTAACAAAGATGAAAGAGAGAAGAAGGTCCAAGAACTATTTCAAACTTACAAAATTCCATTTAGCCATAAAAGCTACCCATACGAACTCTCTGGTGGGCAGCAACAACTAATATCATTCCTTAGAACCGTAGCTCAGAATCCTGATTTAATGCTTATGGATGAGCCATTTTCAGCCCTAGACTACCCTTCTAAGAAAATGCTAACAAAAAGAATAGAGCAGTTAATTGAAAAAAGTAATATTTCTATCATTCTAGTTTCGCACGACATTGACGAACTCCTTTTATTAGCTGATCGCCTTATTGTATTCGAAGGGCCACCATTGAAAATAGTAGAAAATATAAGCCTTTCACAATCAAGACCTCGCTCTATAGATTTTCTTTCTGATCCAACTATTTCTAAAATTAAAAAGACCTGTCTTAACCTAATTACAAGAGAGGTCGTATGAAGAAATTATTACCTCTAATTGGTCCTCTTGTTGTACTAGCAATTTGGAGCTTTATAACTTATCCCAATCTTTTTAATTACAAGCTCATTCCCGGACCACTTGAAACGTTAAATGCGTTGATTCTAAACTCTACAAGCGGAAGTCTCATCAATGACTCTTTAATAACACTTAAAAGAACACTTACAGCATTCCTAGTAGCTACACTCATTGGCGTACCACTGGGTCTTATCTTAGGCTTAAAACCCAATATTTATAAGGCTTCATCCTTTTTATTAGATTTCTTCAGATCCATGCCAACAGCCGCTATAATTCCATTATTTATGATAATTTTCGGCTTAGGAGAGATCACTAAAATAGCAATTGCCTGCTTTGCCTCCACAATTATTTTAATTTTTCACACCGCCCAAGGTGTTAAAAAAGGAAGGCCAGGGAGACTCACTTCCGCTAGAACCATGGGCGCTAAGGGAAGTTTTCTATTTCGCACTGTAGTACTACCTCAGGCCCTGCCTCATATTGTTACAGGTGCAAGACTAGCAATTTCCTTAACATTAATTCTAGTTGTAGTTAGTGAAATGTTCATCGGCTCTTCTAATGGGCTTGGGTATAGAGTAATAGACTCACAGTTGATGTTTGACATGCCGGGGCTATATTCTAATATTTTAACGCTAGGGGGATTAGGTTATACAGTTAACCTACTAATTGCTATGTTAGAGAAGAAATTTATTCATTGGTCGGGAAAGTAAGCAGATCAACATAAATAAATCAGTCCTTTACAAGCAGAACAAGTCGCGATATACTAACTCGGATTTACCAAGAAGATCCGAGTTATGATATCGAGAACGGTTAACCTACTAGAAATACTAGCTAAAAAATCCTCTGGGATCCTTCTGGGTCCCCGTGGAGTAGGTAAAACTTCTCTATCTAGGGCTTGGTTATCAGAACAAAAGCTTACATTATCCTATAATCTACTTACAAGCACCGACTATAGGCGCCTACTAGATGATCCTTCATTGCTGATTAATGAAGTTGAAACTAGTCTGAACAGAAGCTCAGGTGAAATACTGAGCGTACTCATTGATGAAGTTCAAAAAATCCCAGAACTACTAGATGTTTGTCACCATATTATTGAAGAACACAAAGGGAAAGTCAGGTTTCTTCTTACGGGATCTAGCGCAAGAAAATTAAAATCCAAAGGCGCAAATTTACTCGCAGGAAGGGCTTTAAACATTCCTCTTCATCCATTAACTTTAGCCGAACTAAAAAATAGCACAGAAAATATTTCACTAAATAATATTCTAAGATTGGGAACGATCCCTGGTATTATTTTCGAAGAAAATCCAACCTTAGCCTTAAGAGCGTATGTTGAAAACTACTTAAAAGAAGAAATACAACAAGAAGCAATCGTAAGAAAATTAGATAAATTTTTTCGCTTCATAGATTTAGCGGCCCAACTAAATGGAGAATCTATAAATTTCACTAAATTTGGAAGGCAGTTATCTATCTCAGATAAGACGGTTGCAGAATATTTTCAAATTCTTATAGACACAATGCTCGTCTTTCGCTTGCCAGGTTGGGATCGTTCAATAAAAAAACAGGTAATAAAAAGTCCTAAGTTTTACTTCTTTGACTGCGGAGTACTAAATGTATCAAGCGGTGAATTAAACCTAGAACTTACAAAGACTAGCTCGCGCTATGGGAGACTTTTTGAAGTACTTATCATAAACGAATTTAATAGAATAAATATGTATAAGCGCCTCGATTATTCTCTTAATTATTTCTCAACAGGTCAATCGGAAGTAGATCTGATTCTATCAAGAGGGAAACAAAATCCTATAGCTATTGAAATAAAATCAGCAGAGAATATTCATGCTGAAGATCTTCCAGGACTTGAAATTTTTAGCAACGACTACCCTAAGGCTAAGCTGTACTGCGTATGCACCGCCAATAAAGCTAAAACGATAAAGCTCTCTAATGGCAAAGAAGTCTTAATCATTCCTTACCTTGAGGCTACGGACACAATATTAGAATAATTATTAAGAAATACTTTAATGCGAGCACTCAAATATAAAATATCTTTAACCTATCTCTTATTTTTTCTTATAGCTCCCTTACAGCTCTTGCGTGCAGAAGAACCTGCCCCTAAGCTTGAAAAAGTTACAATTGCCTACTTACCAATCTCAAATGCATTACCCTTATTTCTAGCCATAGAAGAGGGCATATTTAAAAAGCATGGGCTTGAAGCTGACATCATAAAATTTCAGGCGCCTAATCAGATTATCGATACCCTCATAGCCAATCGAGCCGATGCAGCTGGCCCAGGTGCTGCGGCCGGAATTACGATAATTGCTTCCGAGAAGTTTCCGGGTAGCTTAAAAGTTGCACAACTTAATGGCTCACTGGCGGATGAAGAAGTCAGCTCCCAAGTTACTCTACTTGCAGTTACCAAGAGCTCTATCAAAAGATTTGCAGACCTAAAAGGAAAAAGTCTTGGAATCCTACCCGGTATTCAGTGGCGCACATTTACAAAACGTATTTTAAGGAAAAA
>JBILFC010000142.1:0-7603 GCA_044351785.1 Bdellovibrionota bacterium | reverse complement strand
GTTGGAAAGGATCCGTGATTTCTTTATACTTAGCTGCTACGTTTAAAATTCTTCAACTTGATGAAGAGGCTGATAAGCTACTAGTAAAATTACCAGAAATTTGGGATCCTAAGATGAAGGAATATTACTTAACTGACCCTAGTTTTTATGGTTCAGTTTATTCATATATTACTTTTAAGCATTTCTCAGAAGATACTTGGCTATCTCCACTTGATACGGTTGTTCCTATGAATAGGATGATTGAGGATAAATCTTACTCTTCATTTAATGCTTCCTATGCACTTTTAGGATTATCAGCTTTTAGTGCTAAGATGAGCGGGCTTGAGGAGAGCGGGTTAAAATTAGCGAGTCTTGATGAAAAGGGTAAAAGAACTGAATTAGAGATTTTTGGTAAAAGTATTCTTTCTTCAAATGTTACTTTAGGGGTTTCTAAGGTGGAGTATTCAGGACCTACAGATATGATATATTTTTATGAGTTAAGTCAGACAGGCTTTGATCAAGGGAACTTAGTAAAGAAGGAAGAGGGGATTTCGGTTATTCGTGAATTTAGAAATTCTAAGAAAGAACTGGCAAAAGAGTTTAGTCTTGAGGAGAAGCCAGAAATAACTTTATTTATTAAGGCAGATGAAGCTTTAAGTAGAGTAGCAGTTTTAGAGTTGCTTCCCGGTGGATTTGAAATTGATCTAAGTGAAAAAGGACTTGCTGATAGAAAGTCTTTAGGAGAGTCTCCTAGAACTTGGTCACCTAGTTTCGTAGAAATTCAGGAAGATAGAATAATATTCTATGGTGATCTTCCTGCCGATACAGTTACATTTACTTATAGACTTAAACCACTTTCAAGAGGAAAGTTTAAGTTCCCAGCTCCTTACGCGGAAGCGATGTATGATATTAAGAAGCGTACAGTTGGAGAGGAGCAATATCTAGAGGTACGTTAGTTTTAGATGTTCACTTTGTTTAAACTAAAGAAGAAATGGAGTTTTTCTCTATTTCTTCTTTTTTGTTTCTTCTTACCCCTAGTTGTGTTTTGGAATAATGTTAAATTAGTTTCCGTGGACGGCTATTCTGCTGCTGTCTATGATAGAGATCAAAAGTTAATTAATTTAAGTTTAACTAAAGATGAAAAGTATAGGTTGTTTGTACCTCTATCCGACATCTCAACTAAGCTAATTCACGCTACTCTAGTCTATGAAGATAATTATTTTTATTATCATCTGGGGTTTAATCCATATTCACTGATAAGAGGTGCCCTAAGGAGCATTGTAAATCCTAAAAAGCCTTTTGGTGGATCTACTCTTACAATGCAATTGGTTCGTCTAACTTATGGGCTAAATACTAGAAGCATTGATGGAAAGTTAAAACAAATAATCTTAGCATCTCTCATAGAGTTAAAATTTACAAAAACTGAAATCTTAGAAGCCTATCTTAATGTTGCTCCATATGGTGCTAATATAGAGGGCATAGGGGCTGCGAGCTTAATATATTATGGTAAGTCAGCTAATAAACTACAAATGGAAGAAGCTGTCAGTTTAGCGGTTCTTCCACAGAATCCATCAAGAAGGTGGAAAGATAAAGGTAAAGGTGATTTATCTAAATCTAGAAATAGATTAATTCAGAGTATTGGTTTAGTCGATGGTGGTAAGGCAATAAAGCCCAGAGAATTTATTAATTCTCCAGCGAGTATTCCCAATGTGGCACCGCACTTTGCAAATAGAATTAAGGAATTAAATCCTGAAAGGTTTCACTATTATTCTTCTTTAGATAAGAATATTCAGTTAGCTTCAGAAGGTATTATCACGGATGCATTAAAGCAATATAAGCAGCTTGGACTTGAAAATGCTACTTTAATAATTGCTGAGCTTCCGAATATGTTAGTTCGGTCTTATATTGGATCAGCAAACTATTTAGATGCTAAAATTTCTGGCTATGTAAATGGACTCGAAGGGAAGCGTTCACCTGGTTCTCTACTGAAGCCCTTTGTGTATGGTTTAGCACTAGAGGAGGGGAGTATACTTCCTGAGACTATGCTTCAAGATATACCAATTAGACTTACTTCTTATAATCCTGAAAACTTTGAAAGAAATTTTCTTGGTCCGATACCCGCTTCTCAGGCTCTGGTAAGAAGTAGAAATATTCCTGCTTTAGAAGTTTTTAGAAAGTTGAATAAAACTAGTTTCTATGAATTTTTAAAGAAAACTCAAGTTCGTGGTTTAAAAGAGGAGGATCATTACGGCATTGCTTTAGTATTGGGTGGCTTAGGGATAACTTCTGAAGAAATAGCTGGTTTGTATGGTGTAATTGGAAATGAGGGAGTTTATAAAAAACTTCATTTCTTCGATGGTGATATCCCTGAAAAAGAAGAGAGGTTATGGAGTAGTGAGGTCAGTTACTTATTAAAAGATATGTTAATAAAGAACCCACCTCCGGATGGGAGTACGAAGATCGCGAATATTCCATGGAAGACTGGTACATCTTATGGGTCTAAAGATGCTTGGTCGGCTGGGATAGTGGGGAAATATGTAGTTGTTCTCTGGTTCGGTAACTTTGATGGAAAGCCTAATCCTAACTTAGTTGGAAGGGATATCGCAGGGCCTGTATTTTTTTCTATCGCAGATTATCTGGCGAGTTCAGGCGCTGGAAGTTTAAATATGAATACTGATGGTCTTAGTTTAAAAAAGATTGAAGTCTGTGCTGTGACAGGAGCGTTGCCTAATGATTACTGTACTCATAAGAAAGAAAGTTGGTTTATTAAAGGCGTTTCTCCTATTGATAAGTGCACACTTCATCAGAAAGTCTTTATTGATCCTAAAGACAACTTAAGAGTATGTCCGGGAGAGAGTGTTAACGGGGCAACTGAAAAAGTTTATGAAGTATGGGACTCCGGAATGCTTGAATTATATAAATCTAGCGGGCTTAAAAGAAACCTTCCACCACCTTATAAGCCAACTTGCGGGATTAAGAGTAGTAGCTCATCTAAGTTGAGAATTGTAAATCCAGAAGAACATCTAGAGTATTTTATCGAAGCTCATAGATCTTTAGAAATTGAATTTGTAGCTTCTGTTCCAGGGGAAGCAAGTACTGTTTCATGGTTTGTTAATGATGAATTAATAAGTACAGTAGAAATAGGAAAGCCTGTAATCTGGAAAGCTAGGGCTGGTAGGTTTAATGTGCGAGCTGTTGATAATCTGGGGAATTCAGATGGGAAGGTGATTAGGGTGTCTAGTTTGACGGAGTAGGGGGAGTTAATTTAGTGCGTTTAGGCCGTCGGTTTTATTAGGATGACTTTAGCCTGATGAATTGAACCAGACCCTTTTTTAAAGGCGCTGTCGCAAGTTATTAATGGTGCTTTAAGTGCTTCGGCTAGGGAGATGTACGTTGCATCGTAGGCAGTAAAATTTTTTCTCAAATCCCATGCTCTATTAAGTAAGATATGATGTGGGTAGTATGAGATAGGTAAATCTTTAAGGTCGTTAAAGATTGAATCAGCGACTTTGGTGCTAATTTCTTTGGAGTTTATAAAGCGTCTTATAACCTGTATTGTTTCTATCGTTAGGAGTTCGGGTGCGCAAAGATTAATATTTGGCTCAAATATAATGTCTGAGACTCTTTTCCCAGCTAAAGTTTGAAAAAGTAGCTCAACAATTGCTGAAGCATCTAATACTAGAAGCACTACCTGACTCTTTCCGCCCGTAATACATTCGTAGGAGACATTTTTGTTCTAATGGGTTTTCGACTTTGAATTCGTTTCTTTAATTCTGAAATGGTAGGCCTATCAGCTATCAGAAGTAATTCAGCCATAAGAAAATCAGTAAGAGTTTTACCGCTTAGGCTAGCTTTGTTTTTAAGCTTTGTATGCAGTTCTGAGGGGACCGAGCGTATTTGAATATTTCTTGTCATGGTTGCTATTTTATACTGCATGCTTGGAGCATGTCAATAATAAATAGGTATACGATGGCTACTTTAGACCCTTTTAAAATAAATGAACTATCTGAAGAGGAAGAATATCAGGAGTTCTTATCTGTTTATACCCGACAACTCCCCTCTAGTTTTAGCTACATCCTGTGCTACTGGCGAAAAACTTAGTGGATTGGTTGACGTGATCTTATACTGCGAAACGACTGCTTTTAGACTACCAGGAGCTCCGTTGTGGCATATTTTAACAGGTCCGAAAGCTCCACTACCTGCTATTGAATGAATATCTACATCAACTCTAGATGCAGCAGGCACTACAACAGATCGATTGTTTATTACCGTAACGTCAGGATCTGGGACAGTATTGATTGCCGTCACTGTTGCTGTTAGATCTCTAGGAGTAAAGTTACTAGTTGTTCCTGTATCTAAAGTATTTGTGAGTTCTAGGAAATTAAAGTCTGTTACACTTGTATTGAAGCCGGAATATAAAGTTGTTTCGTCGCATGAGACTCTTACATTCGCAGGGAAACTCCCAGTCCAATCGAGTCCAAGTTCAACTAAAGGAAAAGGAATATTGGCAGGAACTGTGAAGCATGCACGTGCTGGACCTGATCCTATCGTGGGGTTATCGAGTCCTGCTAATCTATTTGTTAGGGGGATAGGCGCCTCAGAGATATTTGGGCGCACCTCAAATCTGTCAAAGTAACCATTTGCAATACCTTCGGTGTTTAAAACTTCACAGCAATAACAACTACCAGCATCTGCTTTAAATTTTATGTAATCAGACGAGGCAGTAATTGAAAAATCTTCTCCAATACGTCTCCCTACAAGGATCTCGTGTGAGACTTGTGCCATAGAAGAGCTAGTCAAATTAGTAATTATAGATGCTAATAAGATTGCTTTAAGTAGAATGACTCGGAGGGAGGAGAAATTCATAAAAATATTTCCTTATTTTATGTGATTTAACGATAAAATTATGAATTATTTATGAACTAAATTGATGGTCTTCTGCAAGTGATTATTTAAATGAGTGAAAGGTAGGGGATTTGTCTATTGCCTTCTGGGAAGGTGGTATAGCTAGCAAATATTTGGTTAAGGGTATAGTGTGCGTAGTAGCTCAGAAAAAGGTTTTATCTAAAGGTATTATTGTGTATCTTGCGTCTATACTTATAGGATAATATCAATGTTGAGAATCATAACACTAGTATTCTTTCTTTCATTCTTCTGTTTTCCGGGGGCTGTGCTTTGTCAGGCAGGCCCTAGGGCGAATAAGGTAATTTTGCTAATTGGTGATGGCATGGGTCCTAGTCACCTTAGCCTTTTAAAAACGG
The DNA here is from genome assembly GCA_044351785.1 of Bdellovibrionota bacterium. Taxonomy (GTDB): domain Bacteria; phylum Bdellovibrionota_C; class UBA2361; order SZUA-149; family DAOLCO01; genus JAIYCX01. Next base: position 2,363 of record JBILFC010000142.1, on the reverse strand, counting down.
CTTGGCAGTATGGTCGAAATCATAAATTGGTAGCTAATCGAGAGAATTCTTACGATAGAATTCTTGCTAAGGGAGAAATATCTTTAATCTCTACTATGCCAGCGGGATATGTAGTAGCAGATTCTGCTTGTGCTTCCTCTAGCATTTCTACAGGGATAAATTGTCTACCCGAAACTTTAGGCATTGATGCTGAGGGAAGAAAGGTAGAGATATTTTCGGAGTTCGCAAGAAGAAATAATATTGCGGTGGGATTGGTTTCAGACACTCGTCTTACACATGCAACTCCAGCTGGATTCTATGGACATTCTAGAATTAGAAACGATGAAAAGCTTCTAGCAACTCAGTTCTTAACTTCAGGTATCCAACTAGCCTTCTCTGGTGGTTTAAAGTATTTTTCTAAAAGTGAAGCGCATGATGCTAGCATTGAAACTTTAAAGGGCAAAGGATATGGTGTCGTAAGGTCCAAGGAAGAATTAAAAACAATATCTTCCCTGCCAGTAGTGGGGTTATTTTCTGATTCAGGTATGCCAGATGCGATTGAAATGAAATACTTATCTCAGATTCCCTCTCTGTTGGAGATGACTGAGAAAGCTTTGAATCTATTTAGTGACAAGGAATCTTATTTTTTGATGGTAGAGGCAGGTCAAATTGACTGGGCCTCGCATGAAAATGATGCAGGCCTTTTGTTAGAAGAAATGTTGAGGTTTGAAGTGGTGTTAGATTATCTTATGTCATATGTAGAGCAGAACCCTGATACTACACTAATTGTCACAAGTGATCATGAGACAGGGGGATTCGGCTTCAGTTATCATCAGTTTCCCGAGCATGAGGTTAATGGGAAAACCTTTGCTGGGTATAAACCTAGATATGATTTTATCAATGAGGATATTCTTCAGAATTTATTCTCTCAAAAGGCCTCATTTCGTACGTTAGCAAAAGAGATTCAAGATTTTGGTTTTAAACCTAGTCTTATCAAGCAGACTCTTGGCAAGAATATAAAGTCTAAAATTAGCAGTAAGCTAATCGAAGAGTTAAACTCTATCCCGAAGCTAAAAACTCAACACCTATTGAAAAGTGTATTTGGTGAAGGAGATCATAATTATGTTGATGATGATAATTTAATTCAGGTTATAATAGGTAAATATGTTTATAGAGAGGAGGGAGTGGTTTGGAGTACGGGAACACATACTATGCCTTTAATTCCCCTTGTGATTTACGGAAGGGAGCAGGAAGATTTAAAGCAACGACCTAAGGATTTGGTTGAGGTAGGTAAGATGTTGCGAAAGTTTTATCTGGAAGAAAATTAACAGGGTAAAATCACAGGCGTATATGAACTCTTATGGATAAAGAACATTTTTTTAAGTATTTTAAAAGCGATTTTTCAGCAAGTATTATAGTCTTTTTTGTAGCCTTACCTCTCTGTTTAGGCATTGCTTTAGCATCTGGGGCGCCCTTATTTTCTGGGATTATTGCAGGTATCGTAGGTGGGATTGTTGTTGGATTTGCAAGTGGTTCAGCTTTAGGTGTGGCGGGGCCAGCGGCAGGACTAGCCGTGATAATATTAAATTCAATTGCAAGTTTGGGTTCCTACCAGGCATTTTTATTAGCGGGAATGATCGCTGGGCTCATTCAGATAATTTTAGGTTTTATAAGAGCTGGCTTTATTGCGTACTTTTTCCCATCATCTGTAATTAAGGGGATGCTTACGGGCATTGGTTTGTTAATTATAATGAAGCAGATCCCACATCTACTAGGTGCGCATGAAGGATTAAGTCATACTCCGGGTGCTTTGTTGATAGGTGTAGTGTCAATTGCTGTTCTTGTGTTTTGGGATATGGTTTTATTAAAAAAGCATAAGATTTTTCAGATTATTCAGGGGCCTATAGTTGTTGTCGTGTTAGGGATATTAGTTAATATTCTTTATACTAAGGGAATATTAGGATTAAGTTTACTTGATAATCAGCTAGTTAGAATTCCTGTGCCAGAGAATTTAACTGGATTCTTAAGTCAATTTACTTTTCCTGATTTTTCACAGTTTTATAATTTAGAAATTTATAAAATTGCTATACTTTTAGCTATTATTGGTAGTTTAGAGACTTTGTTATCTGTAGAGGCTACGGATAAATTGGATCCAGAGAAGCGTATTACTCCTACTAATAGGGAGTTAAAGGCGCAAGGCTTAGGGAATTTTATATCCTGTATGATTGGAGGTCTACCGGTAACGCAAGTTATTGTTAGAAGTTCTGCTAATATATCCTTCGGCGGTAAAACTAAGCTTTCAGCGATCTTACACGGATTCTGGCTTTTAATATCGGCTATCACAATTGGGAGTTATTTAAATATGATTCCCTTGGCGAGCCTTG
>JBILFC010000117.1:0-8650 GCA_044351785.1 Bdellovibrionota bacterium | reverse complement strand
ATCTCTCATAGCTAACATATAGATTATTTATGAGACGATTTCTCTCTCTTGAACTATTAGTCTTCACGACTCTACTACTCATTCTTGTAAATAGTTCTATTGCTTATGCCGCTACGGATCCAGTTAACCCACTAGTTTCAATTAACACATCCTCTAGTTCAGATTTTAATAAAGGTGATGTTTTTGCTGCCTTAAAAATCTCCACTATGATGAGTGCGCTTGTATTCCTACCATCAGTATTGATGGCGGTTACTTGCTTTCCACGAATCGCCATAATTCTTTCCATTACTAGACAAGCTCTTGGTACAGCTCAAACACCTCCTAATCAAGTTCTAGTCGGACTAGCCCTTTTTCTTACTTGCGCAATTATGGGCCCACAATTTAAAGAAATTTATGAGAAATCTTTTATTCCATATTCTGAAGACCAAATCGATTTTAGTGAGGCCGTAGACGCTGGTTTCGCCCCTCTTAGAAAGTTCATGTTGCCTCTCACTAGAGAAGAAGATCTTAGTTTATTCATGGACATAACAAAAACAGCAATACCAGAATCCCCAGAGAAAGTATCAGCTATGGTTCTAGTACCTGCATTTATCGTAAGTGAACTAAATACAGCCTTTCAAATTGCATTTTTAATTTATTTACCGTTCTTAGTTCTAGACATGATCATTTCTTCAGTTCTAACTTCTATGAGCATGATCACCTTACCACCTACCGTGATCTCTCTCCCAATTAAACTATTGGTATTCGTATTAATTGATGGATGGGGATTAATTATTAGCAATCTTGTAAAGAGTTATCAGGTATAATATGGAAATTGAAAAGTATTTAGATATCGCACAATATGGAATACAAACTGCGATGATGGTTTCTGCTCCAGTACTACTTTCAGGACTAGTTGCAGGAGTAGCTGTTAGTATCTTTCAAGCAGCAACCCAGATAAATGACGCCGCACTAGCTTTTATACCTAAAATTGGGGCTACTGTTTTAAGCTTAATTGTTTTCGGAAACTGGATGGGTTCTAAACTTACCACATTTGCAATATATGCTTTTACAGCAATTGCAGACGTTCATCCTTAGCACTACGAAAAAGGACTACTGATGCTTAGTGTTATCAATAGCTCTATTAATCTTGATATTGCCCCTCTCTGGACCTTTATCTTAATTGCAGCACGTCTCCTAGCTTTACTATTCTTACTACCAGGACTTGGCACAGATAACATCCCAGAGAGTTTAAGATACTTTGTTGGAATACTTATAGCATTCACAATCAACATGAGTATACCTAAAGTACCTATGCCAGAGGAATTTCACCTTATACTAGCAAATATTCTAGGAGAATTTGCTTTCGGAGCGATCCTCAGCCTACTCCCGACTTTTGTATTAGGTGGGCTACTAGTTAGCGGACAAATAGTATCTGGTGTTATTGGGCTTGGACAAGCAAACATGATCGATAGATCATTGGGAGAAAGTATATCCGTACTCTCTAAAATCAATTTATATGTCGGCACTATTATATTCTTAATGATCAATGGACATCATGTGCTTCTAAAAGCCAGTAGCGAGCATATTGGTTTTATACAAACTTTAACCCAAGATGATATGGGTAAAGCAGTCGACATATTATCTACTTGCTTCTCTCAATCATTTGAACTATCGATAGCCATAAGTTCACCAATTCTAATAGCTACTTTGGTATCTCAGTTTCTATTAGGTTTAATTACTAAATTCGTTCCGCAACTAAACGTTTTTATCATGAGCTTACCGCTTTCAGTTCTCATGGGATTTTACATCTTAAGCTTTACAATGGAACCATTAGCATTGAAGATAAAACAAGAGTTCGCGCAGTTAGAAGAATTCGCAGGCGCGCTAGTGAATTTAATTAGCTAAGTGTCAAAAGAATGACTCTTGCAACAATAACTCAACGTAAATCAATGAAATTTCTCCACTATCTCAATTATATCCGCATCTTAGACTGGCACGGGTGTTGCACTATAAATAAGGTTAATAATAGCTATAATTAATTGCAGTCATGGCAGAAGAAGGCGCTGGGGAAAAAACCGAGAAACCCACCGGAAAAAAGGTAAGTGAAGCCCGTACACAAGGGATGGTCGGAGTGTCGGCTGATCTCAGCAATCTTATCAGTATGTCCATGGGACTTTATGCTTTTCTAAAACTTATCCCTGGAGTTTGGCAAGATTTTATTTCTCTTACTACTTCAAGTCTAAATTTTTCTACCTTCAAAAATCAAGATATTCATACAGCCTTCACTAAGGGTCCGCTTCCATCTCTAGTAGATATCACGCCACTTATTCTAATCATAATGAGTGCCTCAGCAATTTCTGGGTCTCTAAGTACCCTGATTCAAACTAAATTTTTATGGGCACCAAAATTATTTAAACCTAACTTCGGACAAATGAATCCGATTCAAGGCATTAAAAGAATTTTTAGCTTAAACAATTTAGTCAATCTCGGTAAATCGGTTTTAAAACTAGCGATCATAGGACCAATTGGATACTTCGCTTTTTTAGAATACTTCCCCTCCTTTTTAAGTTTAATTGATATTCCTATTGATCAGCATTTAACGATGGGATCACTATTTATCAAATCTGCCTTTAAACAAATCGTTACATACTTAATGGTTTTAGCGATACTAGATTTAATCTGGCAGAAATGGCGAAACTTTAAGAAACTTCAAATGTCTAAGCAAGAAATAAAAGATGAAGCAAAAGCTTCAGAAGGTGATGAAGCTGCTAAGAGAAAAATGATTTCGATGGGGATGACTAGAGCTAGAAATAGGATGATGGCAAACGTTCCCAAGGCTGACGTAATCGTAACCAACCCTACTCACATTTCAGTAGCATTGCAGTATACAGGTGAGCCAGGCGTTGCTCCTATCGTTTTAGCGAAAGGAAAAGGACATATGGCTCTCAGAATAAGGGAAATAGCTACAGCACACAAAGTTCCTATCGTAGAGAGGAAACCATTAGCGAGAGCACTATTTGCATCTGTAGATGTAGGTAAAGAGATACCATACGAACTCTTTAAAGCGGTAGCAGAAGTTCTAGCCTATGTTTATAAGATGACAGGGAAGAAACCTAAAGTAAAACAAGGAAAGTAAAAGACTTAAATGGCAAAGGAAGAAACCAAAAGAAAGATTTCAGGAGCAGCATACGTAATCCCGGTGCTCTTAATGGCAATCATCATAATGATGATTATTCCAGTTCCATCTTTCTTTCTTGACATTTTACTAGCCTTAAACATCGCACTTTCAGTAGTCATTCTTTTTGTATCTCTCTTTCTTGGTCGGCCATTAGAATTTACAGCCTATCCATCGATAGTTCTAATGACAACCTTATTTAGACTTTCTTTGAACATTTCATCAACTCGTTTAATTTTACTTAACGGTCATACAGGCTTAGATTCTGCAGGACATGTAATTCAGGCCTTTGGTAACTTCGTTCTAGGTGGGAACTTTGTAGTAGGTATTGTGATATTCATCATCATCATGATTGTGAATCTTTCTGTTATCACTAAAGGTTCTGGTCGTATTGCGGAAGTAGCTGCGAGATTTACCTTGGATGCTATGCCAGGTAAGCAAATGGCAATTGACTCAGATTTAAATAGTGGTTTAATTACAGAAAAAGAGGCAAAAACTAGACGAAAAGAACTGAGCCAAGAAGCAGAATTTTATGGAGCCATGGACGGAGCTTCAAAGTTCGTTCGGGGGGATGCGACTGCTGGTTTAATTATTACAGCTATCAACATTTTCGGCGGTCTTTTTATCGGTGTCTTTATGCAAGGTATGGAATGGATGGATGCCGGCATGACCTATACCCTACTCACTGTAGGTGACGGTCTCGTGAGTCAGATTCCGGCGCTAATCGTTTCCGTTAGTGCTGGTATTATTGTAGCTAGAGCTGCCAGCGGTGACGACTTAGGAACGGAAGTAACCTCACAGTTAATAAACAATAGAAAGCCACTTTACCTATCTTCTGCAGCTTGCGTTATGTTCGCAATAGTACCAGGACTACCATTCATACCGTTTGCCGTTTTAGCAATAGCTACCGGTATCTTAGGTGCTGGTGCTCAAGGCGAAAAGAAAAAGGAGCTAGCCTTACTAGAAGAGAATAAACAAGATTCACTCGCACTTGAAGGACCGCCTGCTCCACCTCCTGGTAGTACTGAAGAAGTTAAAACCTTACTTGGTATTGATCTTCTTGAGCTAGAAGTAGGCTATGAACTAGTACCGATGGTGGATACATCAACTGGTGGAGATTTAATTGAAAGAATTAGAGCATTAAGAAGGCAATTTGCTATAGACTTCGGATTTATAGTCCCACCTATTCACATTAGAGATAATGTTAGATTAGAAGCTAATCAATATCGATTAATGCTTAAAGGTGTTCAAATTGCTACTGGTAAAGTGATGAGACATCATTTCCTCGCCATGGATCCAGGCGGAGTCGAAGTCCAAATTCCAGGTATCCCTACAAAGGAAGCTGCATTTGGTCTAGATGCATTATGGATCTCAGAGACCGAGAAAGAAAGAGCTCAATTTGCAGGATATACTGTAGTTGATTCAGCTACAGTAATAACAACGCATTTAACTGAAGTAATTAAATCTCACGCACATGAGATTTTAGGTAGACAGGAAGTACAAGTGCTACTTGATACCATAAGCAAAGATGCTCCTAAATTAGTGGAAGAAGTAGTCCCTGGCACAATGACTCTAGGAGGCGTGCAACAAGTATTAGCTGGCTTACTAAGGGAAGGCGTAAGCATAAGAGATCTAAGATCTATATTAGAAACTCTTGCTGACTGGGCACCAACTATCAAATCAACGGAAAAACTCATAGAACACGTTAGAAGGTCTCTAAGTAGAGGAATTACATCCAAACATCTATCTGATGATGGTACTCTTAAACTTGTAAATATAAATCCAAGTCTTGAGCGGATTCTAAATGAAAGCTTACAAGTAACAGAGCAAGGATCATATCTAGCTCTAGAACCAAGCTTTGCTCATAATTTAATATCAAAACTTAAACCTCATGCAGAAAAATTCGGGCATCTTGGAGTGTCACCGATTCTACTAGCATCAGGCAGCCTTAGAGCACCACTATTCTCATTTACAGAAAGATTTATTCCGGGATTCGTAGTTCTTTCCCATCAAGAGATCTCACCTTCAACTAGAGTACAAGCAATAGGAACATTAGGACTAGATTAATATGATAAATACAGAAATTAACCAAAGCAATTATTCATCAGCTATATACTCTGCATCCAATGCAAGTAGCGGAAAACGCACTAGAGTTATTTCAATCACAAGCGGTAAAGGTGGTGTTGGAAAAACCACAACTAGTATTAACCTTGGTCTTGCATTGACTCAGTTAAATCATAAAGTCCTTATATTAGATGCTGATTTAGGTCTTGCCAATGTGGACATCATGCTTGGTTTTAGACCCAGTGCTACTATCGATGATCTTATTCAAGGGAACGCTAAGGTTCAAGATATTATTGTTTCACATCCTTCTGGACTAGATGTCATTCCATCAGGCAGTGGAGTATACGAAGTTACTAATCTAGAAGACGAAGATAAAAGAAGATTAATTGATTCTCTGGAAGAACTAAACGGTATTTATGACTATTTAATAATAGACACAGGTGCTGGAATTGGAAATAACGTACTCTATTTCAATAGTGCATCAGAGAGAGTGTTAGTGGTTGTAGATCCTGAACCGACATCTATTACCGATGCATATGCTCTCATCAAGCTTCTTGCAGCTAAAAAACAAGTAGACCAATTTGAAGTAATTATCAATAGAGCTCCTAAGGGGAGTGACGGTAGAGATATATTTAGAAAGCTTTCTCAAGCTACCCAGAGATTTCTTAATGTAAAAATGAACCTTTTAGGGGTTATTCAAGAGGACTCTTGTGCTCACGAAGCTATTATCAAGCAAACCCCATTATTTCAGCTATACCCCTCTACTAGAGCTAGTAGAGATATACTTAGATTAGCGAAATCATTAGAGAATTTGCCTTTAACGAGCGTAAGCCACGGCGGGTTAAAGTTCTTCTTTGAATCCCTCCTAGCTTAAATAGTTGAATCCTTGGGGGCTAATAAATCATCAGAAGTAAGTAATAGAGATAGGTAAGTATAATGGCTAAGAAAAAGACCAATCAGAAAACAAAGTTTTTGTTCTTAAGAAAGATTGGAGCTGGCTTAATGGTTATCTGCTTTACAACTTTTGTTTGTGGGCAAGTACTACATGGGGTCTCGGCTCCTACTGTACTTTATAAGTCTTCAATCTTAATTATTCTAATTGGGCTTTTTATGCAAATTGTATTGAAATTATGGGCATCTTTTGAAGATGTGCAAGATAACACAACAGTTAAAAATACCAATTAGGATCTAAAGGGCTACAATGATCAAAGCGAAACTAAAAGGTAAATCAGTTGAAGAGCAGTTTCGAAACATCGCTGAAGATGAACGAGAAGACTTAATTAGAAGCTTCCTTCCACTTGTAAAAAGAGTGGTTCATAGACTTGCTGGTAGATTACCCTCTGAAGTTGACATCAAAGAAATGTTAAATTCAGGCATTATCGGTCTTGTTGATGCTTTAGAAAAATACGATCCAAGACATGAAACAAATTTCTCCACTTATGCTCAATTTAGAATCAGAGGCACTATTCTTGACAGCTTCAGAATTCAAGATTGGGTACCCAGATCTCTTCGACATAAAGCTCATAAGATAGAAAGTACTTTTGCAAAACTTGAACAAGAACTAGGTAGGACTCCCGAAGATCACGAAGTAGCTGCCGCACTTGAGATTGACACAGAAAGCTTTCAGAAAATGCTAGGAGAGATAACCGGCGTTGTCCTTCTTAGCTTAGAAGAACTAGGATTTGGTCATGGGGAAGAAAGATTTAGAGCGGATGAGACTCTTGCTAGCTCAAGACCTGACCCATTGAACCAACTTCTAGAATCTGAAAAAGTAGAAGTGGTTGCTAGAGCACTCGATAGACTTCCAGAGAAAGAAAGACTTGTAATAACTCTCTATTTTTATGAAGAACTAAATCTTAAGGAAATTGGGGAAATCATAGGTGTCACAGAATCTAGAGCTTCCCAAATTCGCTCAAGAGGCTTACTTCGACTAAAAAGCTATCTAAAGAAAGCAAATCAAGGTTAAGTGGTTCTTTTCCCAAAGATCAAGAAATAGTAATAGTAGATTATGGATTACTACTTCTATAGACTCTTAAACCTCCTTTTCTCCAACTTACTCTCATTTAGAAGAGCAGAGATCAAGTTAACAAAAATTCTAACAGAATCTCCTAAACCATCAATATTATTTATATGCTCCGGAAATATCTGTAGAAGTCCTTACGGGGAATGCTATATAAAATCTATAAATATGCATAACCTAGATATAAAGTCTGCGGGTCTTCACACTACGAATGGTTTAAAAGCAAATATTGAAGCTATCGCGGTAGCTGAGAAAAATAATATAGACATGAGCCTTCATAAAACTACAGCACTAACAGAAGAGTTACTAAAAAATTACGACATAATTCTATTTATGGAACCAGCTCACATTGCTAAGGCAATATTAAAATTTCCGGTACTCTCTAACTTTAGTAAATATATCTTACTAGGTCAGCTTGCAGAAGGCACCCTACGGACCAATTTAATTTCAGACCCATATGGACTTGGACAAGATGTCTTCAATAAAACATTTACAACCATCGAATCTGCATGTAAAAATTTAATAGAAATTATTACGAACAACAAAAGGGAACAATGAAGGGATATACATTATTTATATTAATTTTCTTAGGGCTTTCGATATTCTTTTTCAAATCGAATCCCTTTATTTCACTTGTATGTATACTTATCTTATTAGGTGGCCTGTATGGTGGCGGGAAAATAGGTTAACCTATATTTCAAGATCAGTTAATAATATCGTTCTTGTCGCACCTAATGCATACTTAGCTGGACACTCCAAAGTAGCGACTGATGGGTTAAGAATATTTTCTAATACTAGTCTCTTTCCCTCACCAAAGACCAACAATACCACATTCTTAGATTTTTCTATGACCTCATGACTTGCAGTAAGTCTCTTACTTGGTGGCTTGGGAGAACCATCAAATGTAAAATAGTTTCTTTCAACAGAATGGGATATTTCTAAGTTAGGAAATATACTTGCTACATGTCCGTCCTCACCTACTCCAAGAAATATTAAATCAAATTTCCCCTCATAAGCAGCCAAGGTAGACTCATATTTATCAAAAGATTTTTCCTCATTTTCGATATCAAACGGGATTAAATTCAACTGATTCTTAATATTAGTTGTTTTTGCAAACTCCTCATTTAATAGATAATAGTTGGTGTCAGGATTAGTTAATGGTAAAGCTCTTTCATCTATCAACAAAGTAGATATTATGTCTTTTCCAGCAAGAACGGGATCAATGCTAGCAAACACTCGTGAGATACTTCTTCCTCCACACAAACCAAGTAAAAATGAATTTCCGTTCAATGCCTTAGAGAAAATCTCTGCAAATACAGCTTGAACCTCAGCCACATTTTTATTCATATTATAAATTTCTAGACTCATTGATCCACCTTTCTTCCTGCAAGTTTTTCACTCTGCTTCTT
>JBILFC010000131.1:0-8163 GCA_044351785.1 Bdellovibrionota bacterium | reverse complement strand
ATACACGTTCCTAGCCTTAGCATACCGATCCTCAGGGAATAAACAATGCTCACTATCTCCAGGTATACTCATCGATTCTACGATTAACAATCCTCCAGGCTTTAACGAGCTCTTACTGGCTTCTAAAACTGCCAGTGGATCTTTCTGATGATAGAGTACACCCATAGACATAACGACATCTGCCTCAATACCAATCTTATGAACATCTTGATAACCTAAAGGTTCATACTGGATATTAGGATCCTGAATTAAACTCTGAGCCAATTCAAACTGATAAAAAAACTTCTCTGATGGATCGAAATTAACAACACTCCCTGCTCCATCATGCCTTAAACGAAATCCATAATATCCATTGCCACCACCAATATCAAAGACTAATTTATCTTTCACTAATGGCACTATTTGAGAAAGCTCAGTATATTTTATATCACTCCTCCACTCAGCATCTACATCAATTCCTGCAAAGTTCCATGGCCCCTTTCTCCAGGGAATTAAACTCTTAAGTAATTTATTTAGTTGATCTTGATTTACAAAGTCCTTCTTCCCCGCATGTACTACCCCGTCTCGTACACTAAAAAATTTATCCCTAATATCTAAACCAGAAAAGTTAGAAATTACTTCCTGCCAGACATCTCGAGTTAGATCCTTTAAAACAGCTTCTCGATAACTTAAATATGCCTCTTTATTAGCCACGGGCAGAAGAGATCCTAGCAAGTCTTCCCTTTGCCATAGAGAGTCTAATAAGGTTATATTATCGTATAAATTTTGCATTTGTGAATTTAAAATATGAAGTAACATACTATATTACTATTTCAATGAAAGACCAAATTTTTGATGATAAAAGCATTACCGCTGCTGGCCTCATGACGACCGAGGGTGAGATCAATAAGTTCTCATTTACGGAGCAAGTTTCGCTAGTTTTTGACGACATGGTAAGTAGATCTATTCCCGGCTATGACTACGTCCAAGACCTAACTGCAAATCTTGTTCAAACCTTAAACCTAACAAAAGATGATATAATCTATGACCTAGGTTGCTCTACAGGAACTTCACTACTAAAAATTGCCATTTCTTTAGAAACTAAGCCAAAGCTTGTCGGCATAGACACTTCTGCTCCAATGATTAAAAGAGCTAAAGAAAAATCCTCAGCATTTGGCTTAGCACAGGATATTGAATTCTTAGAAGCTGATATATTAAACTTTGAATTGAAGCCTGCAAAATGCATACTTAGTCACTACACCATCCAATTTATAGAGCCATCACTAAGGGCAGAAATATTTAAGAATATCTATAATTCTCTTATTCCAGGTGGGTACTTTTTATTTTCGGAAAAAGTTTTTCATAATGATATACAATTTGAAAATTTTACGACTAAACATTATTACGATTTCAAAGAGCGTAACGGTTATTCTAAATTAGAAATTATGCGAAAAAGACAAGCGCTAGAAAATGTACTTAGACCCTACACTACGGAACAAAATCTAGCAGCCCTAAGAGATGCTGGATTTAACTTTGTGGATATAGTGTCTAAGCAGCTTTGTTTTGTAACTTTTGTTGCAAAAAGAAGCTAAAGTCCACCTTCTCCTAAGCTGTCCCTTGAACGTCTTCCAAAATCGTCTACAGGTTCCACATGAACCAATACTTTTGTTGTAAACGGAAGTTCCTTGTGAATTGCTTCACCCACATTATGTGCGATCTCATGTCCATCCCTAATAGATAAGTCTGGGTCACACAAAATATCTAAATCTATAAAGTAATCAAAACCTAATTTCCTAACGTAACACTTGTGAGTTCCTTTAACTCCTTCAACTCTAACTGCAACTTCTCTTACTTTATCAACATAACTTTGATCCGGAGCGGTATCAAGAAGTTCTAAAAGCGCTGGTTTCAAAATTAAAAGTGCATTAAAAGCGATTATCAAAGAAGACAGTAAGGCTGCATAATCATCGGCCGCTTCATATCCTTCCCCTAAAACTAAGGCCAAGGATATTCCAATAAATGCCATGCCAGAGGTGAGGGAGTCACTTAGATGATGCCAAGCATCTGCCTTTACAGAGGTACTCTGAATATCATTAGCGACGCTTAAGGCATATTTAGATAAGAAATGCTTAAGTACCACTGTAAAGACTAGGATATAAAGTGTAAAGGCTGCGGGAGCTACATGTGGGATTATAATCTGATGTACACTTTCAATCGCGATAAAAACTGCCGCTAAAATTAAAAATATAGAGACAACAACACCAGCGAGTGGTTCATATTTACCATGTCCATAAGGATGAGTTTCGTCGGCTGGCTTTAATGAAAATCGAAGTCCAAATAAAACAATGATGGAAGTTAATACATCAGAAGCTGATTCTATAGCATCCGCAACTAAAGCGTATGAGTTACCAAGAATTCCAGCGGTGGCCTTTACAACTACTAAAATCAAATTGGCAAGGATACCTAGATATGCAACTCTAACACCCTTACCTACTTGCTGACTAATTAACTCTCTAGACACGAAAGACCCATTACTTTCCGCCTTTCATCATCTGCTGCATTTGTCTCTGCATTTGTTCTAATTGCTTTTGATCAATTTTATTAAATTCTTGGTTCATAGTTCTAGACATGTCCTGAACATTCATCTTCTTACCGTCAGGCATAATTACATCTCCTGGTTTCATATCCGATGTACATGCACCAAGATATTTAGATTTACTAACCGAAGAACCACCCGACTTCCCCATTAAAGGAGGATTCATTGTAGATCTGGTGTTCACGGTATAAGCTGAATCAAAGTCTCCACTAATATCAGACTGTACATCTAATTTAGAGATTCCCATGTTACAACTCATCTTGGATACATATCCTGAAGCAGTTTTATTAAAAGTGATTTCACTACAGAATCCTTGCATTGCTGACTTTGTAGTATTAAGCATTTCCTTTAGAGAAGATTGATCGCCAACACAGTGCTTTGCCACACTTGACTGCCCCTCTTCCGTCATAACCGTTTCCCATAAACCCTCTTTTAGAGCAGGGAAGTCATCAGCTATAGCAACACCGGAGTAGATTAAGATAAGAGGAATTAATTTTTTCATATAAGTTAGGCCTTGTTCGATTAATAGTACTGGATTTACCCTAGGCTATCTATATTCCAATTCAAGATAACATTAAAGTCAAAATAAGGAGGAAATTCGAAATAAAAAACTAACAAGAACAATATTAATTCAAGAAGTTTAATCATCAATCAAACAAAGGGCCACAGCCATGCCAAACGGGCCTATGACGCTCGCATCGAGCAATTAACTGCCTTAACCTTTGATCAACCTTACCTTGATCACAAAACTTATTATCTTTAGACTCTAATAGAGTAAGACTATGACATCTCACAAGTTCTTGTCTAATTTCATCCTCTGTGACTACATTTCGCAGGCAATCTGAATCCCTGCTATCCCACCAAAAACTTGGACATGAATATTTTCTATCAGCATCTATAAAATTTGTTGCATCAATATGAGCCTTGATAGAATTTCTGCAATTAAATGCGGAGTCCGATGAACTAACTTCTAACAAACTATTCGCTGAAGCAATAAAGTCGCACTCTTCGGGGGTAATCTTTCTTTTTGACAAATCCATCTTTAAATAACTAACATCTACCACTAATGACGGTACTATAAAGATGCAAGCCAACAAAAGAAAATTTCTTCGTCCTACAGCTAAAAGTAGAGATAAAATAGTTGCTATATAAAATCCTATATAATTATAACCGGACCAATGCCGCTCAAGAAAAAAGAAGGCAAAATATACTAAAACAAATAGTATTAAGAAAATCAGTAGCCGATAACCCCATTTTCCAACATTCCGCTTCCTCGCCCATACACTAAAAATAATTGGCGCAAGCAGAAACAATATAATTTGCAGGCATCTAAAAGCATCGATAAGAAAAGCGAGAAATTCTGCCTCTGTCCCATTATAAATTGATTCTAGTGAATACATATATTAAATTATTCTTCTATCGCTGGAATTAAATTACTTAGCCTACATTTAAGAAAACGTCTCTATCACTATTAAATTATTTGCATATTCAACTAAAGTTATTATATCAATAACACATTAAGAATAGAAGTAATTCACGAAATTGGAAACAATAAGACATAAAAATCAGAGTTACATCCTTCGACTGGCAAACGAAAATGATGTGCCCCAGATCAGAACTCTTGTAAATATTGCCTATCAGGAACTTGCTGACATGGGCTTGCATTTTGTCGGAGCTACTCAAGACGAAAAAGTTACAAAAGAAAGAATGGCGCAGGGCAAAACTTTCGTACTAACTCTTGACGAAACTATTGTTGCAACAATTCTACTCTTTAGTAAAAATTATTTTACGCAAAAAAACACCGCCTACATCGGACAGTTTGCTGTGAATCCAGCAATAAAGAAACAAGGGCTAGGCTCTTTACTAATGGATCACTGCGAAAGATTAGCACTGACTGAAGGTTTTGAAGGCATTCAGTTAGATACTGCAATTCCTGCGGAACACTTAGTAAGGTGGTATAAAAATCGCCGATATGTTGAAGTAGGCGAAATTCACGTAGATGGCAGAAACTATAATAGTCTCGTGTTGGAAAAATTATTCATTTAAATTACGAAAGTAACAACTTGGCTATCCTACTCTCCCTACTTTCAGCTTTCTTTTCCTCTCTACAAAGTGCACTGCTAGCTAATTTCTATAGAACGAAAGATCCTTTCTCTGTAGTGGCTTTTCGGGGATTAAGCTTAATTATAAGTATGTTTCCTTTTGTTCTGTATTACGGATCAAGTATTGTTCTAACAGAATTGCCTGACGTTATGCTTCAAATTTTCCTTGCTTCAATTTTCGCAGCGATTTCAAACTGGGCGATCGGTACATCTTTTAGATTTTTACCAATTGGCATCGCTGTTTCTTTTTGCCTTGCATTAAGTTCTATCGTTGCAATATTTTTAGATTTTTCGTTCGAAGGAAGTAGCTTCAATAAGTCTCAAATACTCTGTATTCTTTCTTTATTAACGCTAATTGTTATTCTTGGGTTTAATAGCTCAAAGAATGAAATCAAAAACATAAAAAAAGGGGGAATATTCTGCACAATATTTGGAATAAACTCTGGAATTGCAATATATCTAGTCTGTAAAATCTCACAGACCATGGAACCTCTGATAGTTGGCTACCTATGGGAAGGAACGATCGGACTACTTTCTCTCGCACTAATATACATACGAAAGAAGTTTTTTAACATTGCTTATTTCATACCATCTAGTAAAGAATTTCTATCTATCCTCACTAAAAGTAGTCCCACAATATTGAGCACCGGCTTATTTTTATTTGCTTCAAAATTAGCCTCAATCTCAATTGTTTCGGCGATCCTCTCCACTCAACTAGTTTTCTCAAGCCTCTTAGCCATTCCAATAGAAAAAGAATACCTAAGCCGGAAACAGTTCTTTATAATATTCTTAATTTTTATAAGCTTGTTTTTTCTTAAACTGAGTGAATAAAAGAATCAGACCACAATGAGCGTTATCCTTTCAAACCTTTCTAAGTAAAATCAAATCCGCCGTCCGAAGGGCCACGGCGGTTTCGTTGTTGTATTCTAACTAGTAAAATACATAACTGCGAGAATCAAGATGTAGATCGGCCCAAAGACCAATACTCGCGATACCCTATTTTTCCACTTTTCATCCATGACACCACCACTCCCTTTCTGTCGATGCTACTAGATTTCGACCACCACGAACAGGGGCCTTAGGTTCATTTTTCTTTTCTTCTGACTTCTGCGAAGGAACCTGAATTGGTTCCACTGAATTGGGTGCAGTTGGCTCTCCTTCTCGTGCTTTATTCCTGGCAGAACTTACTACGATCAGGATTCCCACCGACAAAATTAAAAAGAGAAGATAAATCCTTACTGCTACAATAATCAGTTTCATCAACGTTCCTCCTCTGAAAAACCCTCGAAAAAACGCAATTAATAAAGCTCACTGCGTCTCATCACAAGAGATTAGAATCCCTTACAATTAAACGCAATTCATGGGCTAGGCCCACATAACTCTTCTACTCAATTAATTTTTGCGAAAGTTAAAATAATATAAATAAATTGTCAAAGTGAGACTAAGAACTCTTCAATCAAAGCATACACCACTCTTAGCTCCTCCTTACTAATCACATAAGGCGGCAAGAAATAAATAGTATTCCCAAGAGGTCTAAGTAGTACATTTCTCTCTAGAAAAAAGTCATAAGCTAAGTCTCTAATAGTACTTAAATAGGAACCATGATCATCAACTTTTAAATCAATTGCTAAAATAGTTCCAAGACTTCTTATGTCTAAGATAGCTTTATGATCTTTCTGTTTAGATACGAATTCTTGATGTGCAGTACTTATTAACTTAATCTGATCTAAACATTCTTCCTTTAACAATAAATCAAGACTCGCATTTGCCGCAGCACAGGCAATAGGATTAGCGGTATAAGAGTGTCCATGAAAAAATGTTTTATCAGACTTATCTGATAAAAAAGCATCCACCACTTTCTTACTAACTCCAGTCACACCCAAAGGAAGTGCTCCACCGGTAATACCCTTTGATACTGCAATTATATCAGGAGCATTTCTTAAGTACTCACTGGCAAATAACTTTCCAGTCCTACCAAAGCCAGTAAAAACTTCATCTGCTAACAATAAACCACCACTTGCCCTTACTAAATCTAAAATCTCATCTAATACCTGAGCGCTATACATCCTCATTCCACTAGCCCCTTGAACTAAAGGCTCGTAAATCATCCCAATTACATCACCGCCACCTACTAACTCCTTAACATGAGATAAAACCTCTTCTTTATTTTCCTCTTTAGGGAGAGGAATCACATCAACAGAAAATAAAAAATCATCAAAAGGCTTAGAGAAAATTGAACGCGCTCCAACAGACATACTACCAAAGGTTTCCCCGTGATACGCACCCTCAAGAACGATAATCCTATTTCTCTTTTCCGAAATATTAGAGAAGTATTGAATCGCCAATTTAATAGCAACTTCTACAGCAGTACTCCCATTATCTGAAAAAAACATTTTAGATAAGTTACCAGGTAATATCTCCAACAATCTGCTAGTAAGAGTAATTGCAGGCTCATGAGTAAAACCAGCGAATATTACATGTTCTAGTTTACTAGCCTGCCTTGAAATTGCATCTGCTATAAATGGATTAGAATGCCCATGTAAATTCACCCACCAAGAAGAAACACCGTCTATAATCTTTCTACCATCAGGAGTCTTTATATACACTCCCGCTCCAGACTCTATTAAAATAGGATCTCTAGCACCTACCAATGGACTAAAAGGATGCCAAACACTCTCCTTATCTATCTCTAATAAACTCTTCATAAAGCTAAAAGCCGTGCATATTTATTAACTACTTCCGAATTTACAGAAGGCTCAGGCTCTATTTTCAGTAAAACTTTTAATCTACTATGCTTTAAAATAATTCTCTCACTCTCCGGATTACTCTCACCATTAAAGATTATACCCTCAATAGGTATATTGCGAACCTTCAAAGCCTCTATACTTAACAAAGTATGATTTATGCTACCAAGATATAAATTAGCTACAAGTATAACTTTAACATTTAAATGTTTAATAAGATCAATGACAAAATTTTCATCATTAAGTGGCACCATTAGGCCGCCAGCACCTTCCACAATCAAAGAATTGGTAGTGTTAGGTAAAATGAATTTTTCTAAGGTAACCTCTACCCCTTCCGCCTTACTTGCAGCATGTGGAGAGGCCGGCATTTTTAAATCGTATGTTTCTGGATGAATTATTTGCGCTTCGCCCATCAAGCTTTTAATCTGATCTGAGTCCCTAGGACTACCACACTGAATAGGCTTCCAGTAATCCGCCCCCAACGCACGACATAAAATGGCAGAGACTAAAGTTTTACCAGAATCAGTACCGATGGCAGTTACAAAATAGGTATTTTTACTAACTAGTCCCATAGTCTACTTGCACCTAGATCTTCAAAAATGGTTTCATTAGTGACAACTGCTATACTCTCAACCATACTTTGTGCAATTAACATACGATCAAAGGGATCTCTATGAGAACCGGCTAGAAGACCTGCTTTCTGTGCATGTAGAATACTAATGGGAAGAGAATTGAATCCTTG
>JBILFC010000115.1:0-8753 GCA_044351785.1 Bdellovibrionota bacterium | reverse complement strand
CTATTAGGATTTCAAGTAAGTAGAATATTTGGCACTCACAAACTCAGATATGAAGTTACCTGTAAAAATCAAAGAGGATCTGAGCCCATAAAATTTAACATTACTGATATTCACGAGGATAAACTTGGCTCGGATTGCAAATTAACCGGCTATGGTCATTGGTCTAAGAGAACGGGCTTTAATTGGATTGTAAAAAAGAAATCTATTCTAGATCGCTTCAAGAAGAAGAGATAGCTCTTCCATACCCCTCTCTAAGAGATGGATAAAGAAATTTAAAACCCACATTAACTAATTTTTCAGAGCTCACTCTCTTGCCCAAAGCGGTACCATTTTCCATCGCCTCTAAATACTTAGCCCCCCCAGCAATACTTCCTAAATCATTTACTTGACGAATAATATTCATCGCCTCTAATTTCTCATATGGATATTGATCTGAAATATTCCAAGTCCCTTGGAGATTCTTTTCCAATAAAAATTTAACAGCCCTAGCACCATCTACTTTATGGATACGATTAGTATAAGAAGGTATTTCATTATACACGCCCAGAGGATACGCCAAAGCATTCTTAAGAAAATGCTCTCTCCCAGGTCCATAAATACCTGACAAGCGACAAACCACGCCCACATTTTTTTCAAATGAGAGCACTTCCCGTTCTCCTTCCACGATAAACCTAGATCGAGACTCACCACCTACTAAAGAAGAACTTTCATCAACAAGAGCACCAGTATCTTCTGCGTAAACTCCGGTGGAAGATATGAAAATAAAAGTTCTTAGTGATTTATTTTTAAAATAAGAAAGTAAATTCTTAACGCCAATTAAATAAGCGTTTCGATAAGAAGCATCATTCCCACTATCTGCTGAGACACAATAAACTACGTGCTCAATACCAGAAGGAATATTAGAAAAAGTTTCAGGATCAAGTACGTTAATTTTAACTGAATCATTAAGACCTGATCTAGTTGTTGGTATGACTTCATACTGATCAGAGAGCACATTAACTATCTCAGAACCTAGATATCCAGCACCTACTACTAGTAACTTATTCACACTACCACTTCAGCTTGAGATACAGGTTCAGATGTCGACTCTTCTTTTATATTTCTCTCATAATCTTGCCACATCCTATAAAAATGACGCTTAGAATCTATAAGCTCAGCATAAGATCCCACTTCAAGAACCTGGCTATTAGACATCACTATGATCTTATCAAATAACGGTATTAAATTAAGTCTATGACAAGAAGAGATAATAGTTCTATCCGCAAAGTGATAAAGCATACCTAAGTAAATCTCTTTCTCGGTCTTAGGATCAAGACTAGAAGTAGGCTCATCAAGTAATATAATTTCTCTCTTTTTAGCTCTAATTAGACCTCTCGCGAGCGAAAGTCTCTGTCTTTCTCCAACTGAAAGATTTAGCCCCTTCTCTGCTAAACTTGTATCCACCCCTCGTGACAACTTCGCCACTAAGTTATCAAGCTTACATAAAGAGATAAAGAATGCTAACTCCTTTGAGCTAAACTCTTCACCCATGGTTAAATTATATGCAAATGTCTCAGAGAATACTTCTGGCTCTTGAGGTAGAAGTAAACATGCAGGACCAATGTCTTTAAACCTTAAGCCCTCTTGAAGATCCGTGGATAAATCATAACTATCTGGAAGAATCAGTCCACCTAATACTTTTAATAAAGTAGACTTTCCACTACCACTAGGACCAACTAATGCTATCTTCTCACCCTTTTTAAAGTTAACACTCACTTCATTAAGTCCCATCTTCTCGCCTGGGATATAAGTGAAGTTAAGATTATTAATCTTTAAATCCGACCAATCATTAGAAACACTAATAGCCTTATCCTTAGATTCTAAGGCTTCCGCATCTTCAAATATAGAAATCGCATCTTCATAGGCGGTTGATGCCTCAATAATGCCACTATAATATCCAGTAAAGGAACCAATAGCCTGAAAAATTCTATCTAAATAATTTAGTAGTACATAAACTTGCGCAATATCTAGTGCAGCTCCACTTCGTCCATGATTGTAGAAATAAATCATCAAGGAAATACAAATCACTAGAGCATTTCCAATTCCAGTAGAACCCCACTTTAGTTCCATAAAAGTAGAGATAACTCTACTAAGAACTAGACCTTCTTGTTTCTGAGATTTAAGTCTTAGCTTAACCGGATCTTCTAATGACAATGTCTTAACTGTCACGACGTTACTAAGGCAATCTACAGAGATTCTACTCAGCTTATCATTAAACATATTATTTCGGCGCATGATAACGATCAAGCGCTTATTAAATAATATCATCGCTAAGATTGTAACAAAGGCTAATGCAATAACACTAGAAGCAACAAGAAAATCCAAAGCAAAAATGGCTATCCCAGCAAAGAGTACTTTTACTAAACCTTCTATTATCAACCAAATATAAGTCCCAACAAGACTCTCAATTGCTCCCGCGGATCTATGTAAACGACTTAAATTCTCACCTGAGTGATGCTTTACGTGCCATGATAAGGGAAAATCTACTAGGGTATCAAATACCTTAGTCATAACATTGATTCTAGCAACGTAAGCTACTCTTGCTTGGAACCAACGAGCTAAATGGTGAAAGAATGTATGGCCAAGGCGGAATAAAAAATAAAATCCGATTCCTATTAAGCCTGACTCGAACGCTTCCTGACTTGGTCCCTTCTCAACAAAAGCACTCAATGTATAGCCAATAGCCCAAGGGACTAAGAGATCAATTGTATAAGCAACAATGAATAAAATGACGAATAAGAAGAACCTAGGCCTTTCTTCCTCTATGGCCTCCCAGGCACCTCGAACAAGTGGCATGAATGCTTTTTTCTTCTTAGTGGCCATAACTTTGATCAATTAAAATTTCGCATTACCTACCCCGCTATTTATTATCTTTTTGATAGTGAATTTTAGGGGCAAAATCTAAGCACCACATATAACTTTTATGAGTAAATTTCAAATCTTAGAAGGGCCTTTTCCTATAGTTTTAATATATTATTAGTTTAGGAATCTTATTTATTGTGATAGCGTCTGAATAGATGAAATAAATTTTAATTTTAGTAGCTTAGGATCATAAGCTTTGGCAAAATCATTTAGTCCGACACTTAGGCGACTTTGGAGGTTGATCAAGGGTTTCTTAACTTCTAATGTTAAGTGGCAAGCTATCGGACTAATTCTACTACTCATTATCTTCGCTTTAGCTATAGCTGCCATCAACGTAAAAATAAGTTTTATTAACAGAGACTTATTTAATGCCCTAGCACTTAAAAATCAGGCCACCTTTGTTCAAAAATTAACTTATCTTGTAGGAAGCTTCTTTCTAGCAACGCCTATTATTGTTCTTTATTCCTACACTGAACAACGATTAGGGCTACTATGGCGAAAGTGGCTTAGTAGAGAAATTCTTCAAAAGTATTTCCATCAGCTTTCCTTCTATCGCATCTCTTGGCATGAAGGGATAGACAACCCAGACCAACGAATTGAAGAAGACATTAGATCATTGACAACTAATTTGATTAGTTTGTTCATTATAATGATCAACTCGATTCTCACACTAGTTATGTTTGTAAGCATACTCTGGACAATCTCAAGTCAACTGATCATAGCTGTTTTGTCTTATGCATTTATAGGATCCATACTCACATTTCTCATAGGTAAAAAGCTAATTGCATTAAATTTCACTCAGCTAAAAAAAGAAGCTGATTATAGATATAAACTAGTAAACGTGCGTGATCACTCTGAAGCTATTGCGTTTCTTGGAGGCTCAGCTAAAGAATACCTAAGAGCAAGACAAAAGCTTAAGGATGCCCTAAATAATTTTCTAAAAATTATTCACCTTAACTTTCAACTAGGTTCGTTTGTAAATATTTATAATTTTCTTAAGCCAGTTATACCCGTAATAATAGTCGCACCTTTATTTATGCGGGGCGAGATTGAATTCGGACAAATTACTCAAGCCTCCGATGCATTCGTAAGAGTTGTTGAAGCTTTATCTGTTCTTATTCAGCACTTTGGAACTATAAGCTCAATTGCCGCACTAGTAACAAGACTAGGTTCGTTCACCGAGGCCCTAGAAAATGCGGCTGAAGAAACTTCCTGCTACTTTCCTAGGATTCAATCGAGGGTAGATAATGAAATTACATTTACAAGTGTAACCATAACTACTCCCCACGGAGACCAAGAACTAGTAAAGAATTTGAATTTTTCACTTAAAGAAGGAGGCCTTCTTATTTATGGTCCGAGCGGGAAAGGTAAAACTTCAATACTAAGAACTCTCGCAGGTCTATGGATATTTGGTTCAGGTGAAGTGGTACGACCAAGAGATGAAGATTGCTTATTTATCCCGCAACGACCTTACTTAGTGCTAGGCACTCTCAGAAATCAACTACTATATGGCAGTAAATACTCTGCTTACACAGACAAGGAACTTCGCTCAACCTTAACAAAAGTGGGCCTTGAAGGCGTACTAGAAAGAGCAAAGGGCTTAGATAAAATTTGCGATTGGACGAACCTACTTTCTTCTGGGGAGCAACAACAACTCCAGTTTGCTAGAATACTAATTCAAAAACCGAAATACGTATTTCTAGACGAGGCTACCACTGCAATAGATAAAAAAAGAGAAAAGGGGCTTTATTCCCTCATAGAAAGTAATTGCAAAGCATGGGTCAGCATTGGTTACCGAGAATCTTTAAATGATTATCATGATAAATTTATCGAGTTACTACCTGATGGAACCTTTAAATGGGAGACTAAAGGAGAGGAAGTATGAAATTAACCGCACTAATTCTAATTGTATTAACTCATGCTGTTGCTTATGCAGATATTAATACTCAACAAACAGCCATAACACCTGAAAGAGTTTCAGATCTAGCTTTCTCTGACTGCCAAGAATTAGAAAGACTACTCGAGACTAGTCTCTCGCAAGTAACTCCAATTGAAAAGCTAAAATTAGCCGAAAACTTAGGTAACGTAATCACACTTAAGACAATTAATCCAAATCAGTTTACAGGTACTGCATCTGCCCCCTTTAATCAAAAATCCTTTGATGTTGCTCTCACCCTTAACCCTAACTCAGAAAACAAAGCTAAGGAATGTGCTTTAAAAGTACTCCCTATACTTCTTCCTGAATCTGCCATTGCGATTCCTAATCTGGTTCTTTCCGCAAAAGACAACTCACTTCCTAGAGCGTTGAGAGTGAACATGCTAGAACAAGCTAGGGAGCTAGGTGATGGCACTAAAGAACCCTTAAAAGATTACACACTCACCGCCTTACTAAATCAACTGAAAAGCAATAAGCAAATCCTAAATGATTTTTCATCTATTCCCTCTCTCTTGCCTATTATTATTCATCATAGAAATGAATTTAGGGAGTTATCCTTAAACTTTCAATCCAGCGCTCTTTCAAACGCACTAAAGATGCTAGATAATGACGGCAAGGTAGAGGTCCCCGCTCTACTAGGTCATCTAACAAATAATAAAACTGAAATATTAAATAAATCTTATATCCTTAAAACTCTTGCGGACTACCCAAAACACATCAAAGAACTTTTAATCCTACTACCCCAGATTACTTCAGCTCTTTCCTCAAACGAAATCAATGTTCTCTTGGACACCCTCTCTACACTCTCAAATTCTAACTTAGAGAACATTCCTGGGGAAATTAACACTGAAATAGCTGAATCACTAATTGGACTTCTTCCTCAAGCGACAGATAAACAACTATCAAACATCATCAATCTTATTAGAGAAACGAACCTCCCTCCCGCTTCGACTCTCTGTTCTCCATCCCTACTACTTAAAGATCAATCAAACTTTTCATTTCTTCAGAGAGTCTCACTAGCAAGCATCTGTTCTAAAAATAACACAGATCAAAAATTCATTAAAACAAACTTAAAAACAGCAGTGCTAGAAAATCTGACTATCGCTATAGTACTCCTATCCAAAAATGAAACACTAAGAAAAGCAAGTCTTCTAGAAGCCTACAACAAACTTGAAGCATTAAAGCCAACTCTTTCACCTCGGGAATATAGAGAAACTGGATATTTTCTAATTGCCATGGAAAATCTAAATCCCAACTCTAATGCTAAATTAACCTATATTAAACTCGCTGAAACACTACTTTCAGAAGAGCCCGCTTATCCTTCGATCACTAAATATTTTATTAAAAGTTCTGAGCATCCAAGCAAAATCTTACTAGCTACACTTGGCAAGAAATCGGTTCCGACGATCATGAAACTATTAAAGAATCCAATTAGCCCAGCCCTTAGGCAAAAAGGTCTTTCGGTTGTTGCATCTGATTTATTCGTTGCCTATCCTGAACTACTAGAAACAGTAGAAACTCTTATCTCAGATGAAGATTTAGACACCAGAAGACAGGCTTACCAGATCATCAGTAGGAGATCGACGAAATATCCTTCCTCGAACCAACTTAAAGCAATAAAAAATAATTCAAGCCAATTTTACAAAGCAAGGTTGAGCTTACAATTTACTGACAAGAAAAATACACAAGATCGGAAAACCAATACATCTCTTTTGTTTACAGCGATACCTAAATTAAAATGCCAAGAGAGTACGGTCCCTCTTACAGACATTACTCCAGATGATGTTAAAAACATTAACGCTCCTATTAAAGAGAATGCGGAAATTCATCTTATTCAATGCCTAAACGAGAAAGGACTACTTGGAAGGCGTGCAATTAATACACTTGAACTACTCTCTCCGCTATCTGAAAACAGCAAAAGAAGCTTTGAAAATTTACTCAGCAACGAAAAGCTCCCTCAGTTGAGCGCAGAAGAAGGAACTAGATATTTGAACTTAATTTATGATAATTCAAGTTCTATCGCTCAGATTCCTAAACAAGTTCTTACTAATCTTTTCTCCAAATCTTCCATTAAAGATCAAGTCCTATATAGCCTCTGGTTAATGTCTCGCTTTAGTGGAGCAAACGAAATCAAAACATTATTGGATGAATATTTTGATAGCTCCGTAGAGGACCTTGTGAACCTAGCTATCGCCAAGAGAGAAAAGAAATTAAACAATGAGAATGGCGACCTAAATGACAGTTTTGAACAAGAGTTTGATCTGCTAAATAAAAATGGTAGAGATCTACTTCCACTGCTCAATCAATTCTCTGATGACACTAAAAAGTCAATAATCCTAAGAGGAGAAACCAACCTAGACCCTCTAGAGCTGGTATCCCTAAAGCATCTAATTTGCCCTTCTATGAGCATTCATGATTGCAACATAAGTGATAAGCCATCCCTTGAAAATTTAATAGAAAATGCAGATAGCACGATAGAAGAAATAAATCTTCTAATGGACAGGAAATTCAATGACAACGATAACGACCGTGCCTTAGTGCAATCATTAATTAAGCATAGACTTGAAGCCTTAATACACCTAGGTAAATTTAACCTTATAATCAACTATAAAAATGCCCAAAAGCTAGGAAGCGCACTTGAGTATATTGCTCTTAATTCCGGAGAAACTTCAACAAGAATAATCGCTAAATTTTTGCAGAATACCCTAGCACCTAAATAGCTACTGATATAAAATAAATCATAATTTTTAGAGACCAATTACGTATATGACAAAAAATCTTTTAACTCTGATTAAACAATTCACAGCAGCTAGTAGCCTAGAGCCATTTAGAGGTGAAGTACTTTCAAGAGAATTACTTGCGCTTAGAGCAGAGGAGTTAGCAAAGGAATTCTCAACTGTTTCACATAAACAAAAGGCGATTCACCTCAAATCAAGATTTAAAGAAAATTGGAAAATTTTAAACACGGCTTATTTTACTCTTTCAGAGCTTAGTAGGAATAAAGGCTACGTTGCGCCAGGCGCTGATTGGTTACTTGATAACTTTCACGTCATCGACGAACAAGTTAGAGAGATAAGAAGAGACTTACCTGCAAGTTATTACAAAGCACTTCCAAGATTATCTACAACTGACTGGAAAGGATTCCCTAGGGCTTATAGAATAGCCTGTGACTATCTAAAGCATTCAGACTCAATGGTACAAACTGACACACTAACAGATTATGTATTAGCGTATCAGAATGTTACCATACTAGAAATAAAAGAACTCTGGGCAATTCCAATCATGCTAAGACTTAGTGTGGTTGAGAATCTAAGAAGATTATCTAGTTCAGTATTGAAAATATCCTCATCTAGGCAAACAGCGAATTCAATTTTTGAATATGTTAAAGAAGGCACAGACAATGCACCAACCGCATTACTTACAAGACTCTTATCCTCGCTAGAAGCCTATAAAGGCGAGTTAAAACGCTTTGCTCCATCATTAGTAAGAGATCTAAGATCACTTGGAACGACATCAGGTCTAGCAATACAATGGATTGAAGAACAACTTAAAGAAGATGGAACTTCTTTAAATGATCTTATAAAACAGGAATTGCATCTCCAAGCGATTGATCAAATTTCAATTGGTAACTGCGTAACAAGTTTAAAACAAATTGGACGACTAAACTGGAGAGAGTGGGTAGAAGAAGTCAGCCCGGTGCATAACGCGCTACTTGTTGATGCTAGAGGATCTTATAAAGCCTCAGATTTTAACACTAGAGATTTCATCAGACATAGAATTGAAACTTTATCTAAACGAGTTCGCGCGACGGAAGTAGAAGTCGCTAAAAAGTCTGTCGAACTTGCAATCAGTCATACGACAGAAGTAGGTAAATACTCTCATCTTGCTGATGCTGCTTATTATATTATAGATAATG
>JBILFC010000116.1:0-8753 GCA_044351785.1 Bdellovibrionota bacterium | reverse complement strand
CGCCATCAATCATGCCTTCATCAAGATTAACATCAAGAATGATAGCCCCGTTCTCCACTTGGTCTCTTCCAATTGAAAGTGCAGTATCAAAATCACCTGCAGCTACCAACTTCTCAAACTTTTTAGACCCAGTGACATTTAATCTCTCACCAACGTTTACAAAATTAGTATGCTCATCTATCACTAAAGCCTCTAGCCCACTCAATCTTAACTTATGAGTATAAGCTGGAACCTGCCTCGGCTTAAATCCTTCAGTGGCCTTTATAATTTCTCTAATATGATCAGGAGTAGTCCCGCAGCATCCACCCAAGAAATTAACAATTCCTCTCTTTAGGAAATCTTGTACCTGTAGAGATAATTCTGATGGTGTTTCGTCATAAAGACCAAACTCATTAGGTAAACCCGCATTAGGATAAGCACCAACTGGAATCCATGCAACTCTACTCAAATCCTCTAAAAATGGCCTCATTTGAGAGGCCCCTAGAGCGCAGTTCAAACTGACACCAATCAATTCTCTCGCATGAGAGATAGAAATCCAGAAAGCTTCCGTAGTCTGACCTGACAAAGTTCTTCCACTTTGATCAGTAATCGTCCCTGAAATAATTAGAGGAATAGAAATATTTCTTTCAACTCTAATTTCTTCAACTGCAAAAATTCCTGCTTTTGCGTTCAATGTATCAAAAACAGTTTCAATTAAAATTAAATCTACGCCACCATCTATCAGTGCTTCAGCTTGCTCTTTATAACAAGCTACTAATTCATCAAATGTAGTGGCCCTAAAACCGGGATTATTTACATCTGGTGAAAGAGATAGAGTTTTATTAGTTGGTCCAATTGCACCTGCTACGTAGCGGGGCTTACTGGGATCTTTTTTTGTAAATTCATCTGCTAAATCTTTTGCAATTTTCACAGACGCTAAATTAAGTTCTCTTACTAAATGCTCGGTACCATAATCAGCTTGCGAAATAACATTAGAGCTAAAAGTATTTGTTTCAAGAATATCTGAACCTGCTTCTAAATAAGCCCTTTGAATTTCAGCTATGATCTCTGGCTTTGTAATACTTAGCATATCCAAATTCCCTTTTAAGGGAAACTTGTGATCGGTAAGAGAAGCGTTTCTGTAGTCAGACTCTTCTAGCTTATACCTCTGAATCATGGTGCCCATTGCACCATCAAGGAATAAAAATTTTTCTTTTAATAAATCTGAGATTAAAGGCTTCATTTGCGCACTCTTTTACTGCTAAAAATAACGATTTTTCCGATTAGGACCTATAATATAAGGACTTCTTTTTATACATATCTAAATAATTAACAAGGCTATCCTACTTTAATTAATACACTTTTTAGATTGAACTTCTTAAAGATATTGAATAAGTTAGCGCATTTTGACATGAAGAGGTCGCAATAGAACTTAAAATTAGCTTAAAATGTCCCAGAAAACACTTGTTATCGTAGAGTCTCCAACAAAAGCCAAAACTATTACGAAGTTTTTAGGCAAGGATTATATCGTTAAGGCCTCCATGGGTCACATAAGAGATCTACCTAATAGCGCCACAGAAATACCCGCTAAATTAAAGAAGGAAAAATGGGCTAAGCTTGGCGTTAACATCGAAAAAGACTTTGAGCCTCTCTACATCATTCCTCCTAAGAAGAAGGAACAGGTTCAGAAGTTAAAAGAATCTATGGTAGGCATTACTGAACTCCTTCTAGCGACGGACGAGGACCGCGAAGGAGAGTCTATAAGTTGGCATTTACTTGAAACTCTTAATCCTAAAGTTCCAATCAAGAGATTAGTTTTTCACGAAATTACAAAAGAAGCGATAGCGAAAGCCCTAGACTCGACAAGAGAAGTAGATATGAATCTAGTTCGCGCTCAAGAAACTAGAAGAATAATCGATAGGCTTTATGGTTATGAAGTAAGTCCTGTACTATGGAGAAAGATTGCTCCAAGACTGAGTGCAGGAAGAGTTCAAAGTGTTGCTCTTAGATTACTTGTAGAAAGAGAAAGGGAAAGAATAAAATTTGTTTCTGCTGAGTATTGGGATTTAAAGGCAAAAGCTAACACGGTAAA
Source organism: Bdellovibrionota bacterium (assembly GCA_044351785.1). Classification (GTDB taxonomy): domain Bacteria; phylum Bdellovibrionota_C; class UBA2361; order SZUA-149; family DAOLCO01; genus JAIYCX01. The sequence continues at coordinate 6,682 of JBILFC010000116.1, read as the reverse complement.
AAATGAAGAATTTGAAACAGATGTAAGTCATGTTGACGGAGTAAGACTTGCTCAAGGAAAAGACTTCGATGCTGACACCGGGAAGCTTAAATCTGCTGACAAAGTGAAGCTTTTAGGCGAAAAAGAAGCTAATGAAGTTAGAGATAGGATTCTAAATAAACAAGCTACTGTTAAATCTGTTGAAAAGAAACCATTCTCAACGCAACCTCCAGCTCCATTTGTTACTAGTTCTCTTCAACAAGAAGCAAATAGAAAGCTTAGATATTCCGCTCAAAGAACCATGCGTACAGCCCAACAGCTCTACGAAAATGGATTTATCACTTACATGAGAACGGATTCTACTACCCTTTCTGATGAAGCTGTTCAAGCTGCTAGATCATTTGTTGCAAAAGAGTATGGAAAAGATTTCCTACCAGCAAGTCCAAGAACATATGCAACTAAGGTAAAAAATGCTCAAGAAGCACACGAAGCTATTAGGCCAGCGGGTGCACAGTTTACCTCTCCTAGCGTAGTAATGGATAAACTTGGAGAAGAAGCATTTAAACTTTATGACTTAATCTGGAAAAGAACTGTTGCTTGTCAGATGGAGAATGCAAGAGGAACATACATAAATGTAAACCTAACTTGTGAAGGCGTAGATCTAAAAGCAAGCGGGAAAACTATTGAATTTGCGGGCTTTTTAAGGGCTTACGTTGAAGGTAGCGATGATCCAGATTCAGATATTGCTGATCAAGAAAGAATTCTTCCTGATCTTAAAGAAGGTGACAAATTAAGCTTAACTGATGTTAAAGCCTTATCACATTCTACTCAACCTCCTGCTAGATACACTGAAGGTTCCTTAATTAGAGAGCTAGAAAAAAGAGGAATTGGTAGACCATCTACATGGGCAGCCGTAGTAGAACTTATTTTATACAAAACATATGCCTTCAAAAAGGGTACGGCCTTAGTACCAAGTTATACAGCGATGGCAATTGTAGGGATGCTCGAAGAACATTTTCATCAGTTAGTTGATTATGATTTTACAGCTAGACTTGAAGATGATCTAGATTCAATCTCACGAGGTGAGGCAGAAAACATAGATTATTTAAAATCTTTCTACTTCGGAAATGGTCATAAGGGACTAAAGGAATTAATTACTTCAGGCGTTGATAACATAGATCCTAGACTTGTCTGCGGCATTCCAGTGGGTAAAGATAAGAATGATAACTTAATTGAAGTACGGGTCGGTAAATACGGGCCTTTTCTTTCAAATGGGACACAAAAAGCGAGTGTTCCAGAAGGCACCGCACCTGATGAAATGAGTGTTGAAAAGGCTCAGGAGATCCTAACTACCGCAGAAAAAGGTCCAGATTCACTTGGACAACATCCAGTAACTGGTGAGCCAGTGTACTTAAAAGTTGGAAGATACGGCCCTTACATTCAACTAGGTGATCCAGATCTTGATGATAAAAAGAAACCAAAACCTAAAATGAGTTCTCTTCTTCCAGGAATGAGTGTTGATTCAATTGATCTAGCTTTAGCAGTAAGGTTACTTGAGCTTCCAAAGGATCTTGGAAAATTTCCAGAAACTTCAGACTCAGTACTAGTAAAAAATGGTCCTTATGGTCCATACATAGAAGCTGGGAAAGAAAGAAGAAGTATTCCAAGTGGGACATCTCCTTTAGAAATCACTTATGAAGAAGCAGTTGAATTATTAAAACAGCCGAAGACTAGAGGTAGAGCCTCCACTCCACAAGCGCTTAAAGAAATGGGACTTGATCCAGTTTCTGGAAATCAAGTTAAACTTCTTAGTGGTAGATACGGGCCTTATGTTAGCAATGAAACTGTAAATGCCTCACTTCCAAAGGGCGTTGATCCTATGACGTATTCACTTGAGAATGCTTTAGAGTTACTAAGAACTAGAGAAGCTGCAGGACCAGCTAAGAAGCCTACGAAGAGGAAGAAGAAGGCTTAAGCCCATCATTCAGGGTAGGGGTAAACCCTACCCCTACAATCTCTATGTTTTTTTCCATTTCATAAATTGGCTATAAATTTTCATTAAACCTAATTTTGTACCCGTAAATGTCAAAGAACAAAAGGTAGTAAAATAAAAAAGAGGAAACAATATAAAAAAGAATGCAAAGAAAAATAGGAATATCAATGAAAAAAATATTCCTAGTACTACCTTCTTAAGTGTCATTGCTCTCTTCTACTTTCCTTATCTTCCCAGCACCTAGTTCTACATCAATTTTACCAAACCAATAAATTTTAAAATTTACGAATTTATTCTTACTAATCATACAACTGGAATCAGTAAATTTAAAACTCTCCGAAGTTAATTCATCAGAAAATACTACCTTTTTACATCCTGCAAATTGAATTTCAAATACAGGTGTTCTAACTTCTACTGGCTGAACCAACCTAGCATCAAATCCAATATTATATGAATCCGCATTTAACTCAAACTCATTGCTAAAAAAAGAATGTCCCTTAACATCCCTTGCCTTAACTAACTCTATTACACCTTTTGAAATCTCCTCTCCACCTTCAGAGCGGTACACTGTATCCTTAACCAAGCGTCCCTTTCTCCGAGGTAACTTCATCGTATCGATATAGAAGATCTTACTTAAATCAGGTTGAGCAACTTTATATACGCTTAATATAGGACTTAAACCTAACTTCACTTCAAAAGCTGGCGTTAAAGGATCAATTCCTGAAGGAACAGGACTAAAAAATAACTTATCTAAATGATGATACCTTATGAAATAAGAGCCCCACATTATCGGCGAAGGGGGAACAAATCTAAGATCATGACTATTAGGATATAATATACTATAAACCAATTTAGGAACATTTATTTCCCCACCTACATAAACCATCTGATTCCCTCTCGGTAAATCCAAAGCCCTATCTCTTAAAAACTCGACCATCCTATTTATACCAATTAGATAATGTACTCCCCCGCGACGGGCCAAGCCATCTACTCCACCACCTAGAGCATTATAAAAAACAACCTGATTAGGATGAGTGCTTACAACTGCATATACTTGGGGAATTATAAACAAAGATACAAATACGAAACTCTTATTCTTTAAATATAAGAACTTGCCACTTATAGCTTCATACATTCGCCAGACCGAATCACTAGCCAAAACATACAAGCAAGGTAAAACTGGCAATATATAACGCAATGTTTGCTTAGAGGACGTTGATAGAACCAAAACCCAAAGTATGAAAATTATAAATAAATAAGCCCTTTTTCTATCGTCGCCTAGAAAGTTCTTATTAAGTAAAGACCTAATAAGTAAGGCTAAATTAATTGAAATCAAGGTAAGAATACCTATAGGCAACTCATACATTATTAAAGATAAGTAACCACCCTGCTGTCCTTCCCATACCTTCCCGTATGCAAGATGAGGAGTCTTAGAAAGTCCAAATGTCCAATACCAGAACCGAATTATGCCCTCACATACCTGCGGTAGTAAAAACATGAAAAACGCCACTACTGAGAAAAAAACCAAATAACTATAAACCTGAGTCTTGGCTCTCATAGAGCGGTAATAAAAATAAACTATTGAAACAAAAGAAACAACACATCCAAGTAGACTATAGGTTGACCCCAGAAAATAGATAAAATCTGCCAGTGTACTATGAATCGCTAACCTTATTAGATAGTCACTCTCATGAACCCAAATACGGGTATAAAGTAAGGCGAAAATAAGATGACCAATAAACAAGGCCCATAAATCATAAACATTGATAATTTCTCTAAACTTATTCTTTTTAACAAAATATGAATTAAAAAAACCTAGTAATAAAAAGGCTAAAACTAAGGTTATTGCTGTAGGCTTAGTTGCAATACTTAAGCCCCAAAATATTCCGGAAACAATCTTGTATCGGTCCTTACCTGTTCTAATGGCAAGTAAGTAAAAAAGTAAACTTGTAATAACGGTGAATGTCATCACTGCATCTAAGTGAGCAAAGCGAGACAGTCCAATATGATGCGGACTTAGCGCCAATAAAAAAGTAGCAAGTGCTATCACCCTAAAGCTAAAAAATACGCTTCCTAAGATTAAGAGCGGAAAAACTACGAGCGATGCTACGAGCGCACAAGCAAGCCTACAGTAATAAAATGGATGTAGATAAAAAACGTCGCCCGGCTTCAAATTAAACTTAGAATTTATCTTTCCACCGACAGCTTGACCAACAGCCATTACAAGCGAAGGAACTATACCAGGCTGACCTAGATGGGTAGTCAAGCTAGAATACTTACCTTCCTTATACAAACTTAAAACTTTCCCACTTCTCTCTAACCAATGAACCTCATCTGGTTGGATATCAAAACTAAATAAACCAAATAGCCTAATAGCTATAAAGAATAGATAAAAAAGCCCACCATATAAAATTAGCGACTTAATCTTCATAACTTATCTGACTTCACTGGACGCATAAGAATCATTTCTGATATATTGATAGCCTAAATACAATTGTTAAAACTTAAAAAGATGTCAAAATCTATACTTCTTGAAGAAATTCAGAAACTAAAAAATGAAAAGAATGCGTCAATTCTTGCCCACTACTACCAAGAGGGGGATATCCAAGACATCGCGGACGTAGTGGCTGATAGTCTAGGGCTCGCTCAAAGTGGTAAGCTGAGCAATAGTGATGTTCTTTTAGTCGCCGGCGTATTCTTTATGGGCGAAACAGCTAAGATACTCTCTCCTGAAAAGATAGTTCTAGTTCCAGATCTTAATGCGGGTTGCTCGCTTGCAGACAACTGCCCAGCTAGTGAATTTAAGAAATTCTGCGAAGCACACCCAGATCATACCGTTGTAACATATGTAAATTGCTCAGCTGAGGTAAAGGCTTTAAGTGACATCTTATGCACTTCATCAAATGCTGTAAAAATAATCAACTCCATTCCAAAGGATAAAAAAATAATCTTTGCTCCAGACAAACATCTTGGAAACTATTTAATAAAAATGACCGGTAGGGATCTTTTACTATGGGATGGCGCTTGCATCGTTCATGAAAACTTTGAAGCTAAAAATTTAATTAAACTTCAACTTCAGCATCCAAATGCCCAAGTACTAGCGCACCCAGAGTGCCCAATGGCGCTACTTGATATGGCTGATCATATTGGATCCACAAGTGCGCTTCTTCAATATGCGATAAAAAGTGAACATAATGAATTCATCGTGGCTACTGAAGCTGGAATCATTCATCAAATGGAGAAAAGCTGTCCTAATAAAACGTTTATTCCACTTTCGAATAAAGCTGGTTGTAATTGCGCAGAATGTCCTTACATGAGGCTTAATACATTAGAAAAAATTAGAAATGCACTAAGAGATTTACAGCCAAGGGTAGAAGTACCAGAAGACATTAGAACTAAGGCCGTGCTCCCACTAGAACGCATGCTTAAATTAAGTGCTTAACAAGTGGAACCTAACTGCATCTTCCTAGACAATAACTCCTCTACTGAGATAGACCCTAGAGTTTTAAATAAATACATAGAAGCCCTTAAATTAAGCACGGGTAACTCTAGTTCAAAACATTACTATGGCTATAAATCTCAAGCCTTGTATGAGCTAGCAAAGGAAGAAATTGCTAAGATCTTCTGTACAACTCCTGAATGCGTAGTCTTTACTAGTGGTGCTACGGAAGCAAATAACCTTGCTATTCTTGGCCTTAAAGACAAAACACATTATCTCTCAAGCAAAATAGAACATAGCTCAGTGATAGAACCCCTCGAGCACCTTACGAGCAATCATGAAGTAAACTATCTCCCTCTAGACTCTGAAGGTTACACGATTAAGAATCAGGAAATAATAAATAAATCAAAGTTTATTAGCCTTCACCATGCTAACAATGAAATCGGTGTAGTTGAAGAATTTAATGATTTTAATAAGCCTCAACAATCCATATTACATACCGATAGTACCCAAAGTATTGGTAAAATAAATATTTCTTTTAACTCCCACCCCATAGACATCATAAGTCTTTCGGGGCACAAAATACACGGGCCAAAAGGGATTGGAGCACTTATCTTTAGATCAGCACAGATTAAAAACCAATTTGGGCCAATATTTTACGGAGGTCATCACTCTGAAGATCTTAGACCAGGCACCATTGCTGTAGCCCTCGGAGTAGCCCTTAGTGAAGCTATTAAGATTGCTACTGAGGAACTTCCTGAGACTAATAAAAAACTAAGTAAAATGGCTGAAACATTTTATCATTTACTAAAAAAAGACATCCCGGACATCCAACTTGTAGGCCCTAAAGATTTTAGTAAAAGACTACCCGGACTACTTAGTGTTACATTTCCTGGCATCAATTCAAGCGAACTAATATCTAAATTATCATCAAAAATAGCCTTTTCGGCGGGATCGGCTTGTAGGGTAAGTAAATCTAGAGTGGCTAAGGAAGTGCTGAAGGATGATAACTTGGTTAACGGATTCTGTAGATTTGGTATTTCCAAGTTTAATATGGAAGAAGAAATTGAAAGGGCTGCGAAACAAATTATCGCAGCCCAGCAAAGAAATTAGATTATCCCTTTTATCCTCTCTATCGCCTCATCCACCTTCTCAGAAGAATTAAACGCCGAGAATCTTACATACCCCTCTCCACATTTCCCAAACCCTACCCCAGGAGTACATACCACTTGTGCCTGATTCATTAATTTATCAAAGAAATCCCAAGAACT
>JBILFC010000278.1:0-4021 GCA_044351785.1 Bdellovibrionota bacterium | reverse complement strand
CAGTTTCATGTGCTATTCCTACTGTTAATATCTTCTCAGGAGAATGTTCAGCAACTTCTTCAATCTCAACCCCACCCTCTTCAGAAGCAATTATGGATCTACATCCACGAGCTCTATCTACGATCAAACTAAGATAGTATTCTTTCTCAATCTCAGCTCCTGCTTCAACGAATACTTTTTTTACAAGTACTCCTTCAGGTCCAGTTTGTGGCGAGATTAAAGTCATCCCTAAAATCTTTGAAGCCATTTCTCTAGCCTCACTTGAAGTCTTAACAACTTTAACCCCACCTGCCTTACCTCTTCCACCTGCATGAACTTGTGCTTTTACAACACAAACTCCACCACCAAGGTTAACAGCAGCTTTTTCTGCTTCCTTAGGTGTATATGCTAAGAACCCTTCTAAAGTTGGAACTCCAAAAGATCTTAATAAACTCTTCGCTTGATACTCATGTAAATTCATTGAGCGTACTCCTGATTAATTATTTTTATTTAGGTAAGATTGCTAAAAGTTCTTCAACCGCCTTCGCACTAACAGCTAACTCAGCTTTTTCTGAATCTGTTAACTCGATCTCTATAATTTTCTCGACACCACCAGCTCCAAGTTGCACAGGCACTCCAATATATAGACCTTTATAACCATACTCGCCATTTAACATCGCAGCGCATGCATGGACCTTCTTCTTGTCCTTTAAAATACATTCAGCCATTTCAATGGCAGAGGTTGCAGGGCTAAAGTACGCAGATCCAGTCTTAAGAAGATTTACCACCTCAGCACCTGCTCCCCTCACTCTCTTCTCAATTTCTAATAGTCTTTCTGATTTAATAAAATGCTGTATTGGGATACCGTTTACCGTAGTATGAGATCTTACAGGCACCATAGTATCCCCGTGACCACCTAAAACCATAGCGTTTACTGAAGCTGGTGATACTCCAAGTTCTTCTGCTAAGAATGCTCTGTATCTTGCAGAATCAAGCACCCCTGCCATTCCGATTACACGATTCGCTGCAAATCCAGTTACTCTTTGACAAAGTGTAACCATTGCATCAAGCGGATTAGATACAACTATCACATAACTTTCTGGAGCATATTTCTTAATTCCTTCTCCAACTGCTTGCATTATCGTAGCGTTAGTTGCAAGTAAATCATCTCTACTCATACCAGGCTTTCTTGGAAGCCCTGCAGTAACAATACAAACATCCGCGCCGCTAATATCTTCATATGAATTTGTACCCATTACAGATACAGAGTTCTCTAGAACTGGCACAGCATGAGAAAGATCGAGTGCTTTTCCTTGTGGCACTCCTTCAGCAACATCGAATAGAACTACATCTCCAAGTTCCTTAATTAATGCCAGATATGCTAACGCACCACCAATATTTCCTGCACCAATAAGAGCGATCTTTTTTCTTTTTGATTTAGTTGCCATGAGATTTTTTAATATGTGAATTTAATTAATATTTGCGGGCTTTTAGCATGAATTTACCCCATTTGGAACAATCACAAAGAATCGTGAAGCAACGCCTCTCAAGTGCCTATAATTAATCAATAATTTCAGGCCCTACAAACTCGTTAAATATATTCATCGAAATTACCGATATCCCATGGGTAAATTAGTTTATCTTTAAGGTTGTTAGTAGTATGAATAATTCACCCTATCTCTTAGTTAGAAACCAAAGTGGAGTTCTCAAAGTTATTAATGAAGCAAAATATTTAAAAAGTGCTTATTATTCGTTAAACCACTTTGCAGAAATAAATGATGCAGTGTTTTTAACTCCCTCCTCTCCTTTTTACAGAGGGAATGGCTCACCAACTTACATGTGTAATTTAAGTCATACTAGTAGAATTGAATTCAATGAGAATCATTGGAGAACAAATTTAAATATTGCAGAGGAAGTTTATAAATTTGAATACACTACGGCAAATGAAACTAAGATAATAACTTTACCCAATTGTGACTTTAACGCAAAATGTAACTGGCCACTAAATCTTGTAGAATCTAATATAATAACTGATAAACAAGAGTCAGACGTGAGATTCTTTGTTTCTGCTAGAGCTTTCTAAATAGGAACTATATACTACTAAGATGAGTAAGTTAGATTTACAATATTTAAGATATACTTTTTATGATGCTTGGAAAAGACTTTTTGATATCCTTGCATCAATAATTCTGCTTACATTTGCAGTCCCCTTAATGCTTATCTTATCTTTAATTGTTCGAATATCTTCTCCTGGCCCTGCTATTTATTGCCAAACTAGATTAACTACGGGCAGAAGAGTTTTTACGATATTTAAGTTCCGCACCATGGTTTCTGATGCAGAAAGTAAATCCGGCGCGGTATGGGCAAGTAAAGAAGATCCTCGTGTAACAAAAATAGGTCGCTTCATGAGGAAAACAAGACTCGATGAACTTCCACAACTTATGAATATCTTAATTGGCGATATGAGTCTCATCGGCCCTAGACCTGAAAGACCAGAAATCGCGGTGGAACTCCAACAAAAATTTCCTGATTTTATGAAACGTTGCGAAGTACCAGCGGGACTTACAGGACTAGCTCAAGTAAGTTCAGGCTATGCTGATTCTGTAGACTCCTACACAGATAAACTTAAACACGATTTAGAGTATGTTGAAAACAGATCGATTTTATTAGACTTAAAAATACTTCTTAAAACGGTGTTAGTAGTAATCACCGGCGACGGAGCTCGGTAAAAAGACGAATCACCACAAACAAGCAATAACCTTTCTCATACTTGTGTGTGGTGACTGTCTCAAATGTATTACTCAGTCTTTTTGTAATTCTGTCCCTGTCCTGGCTTATGCCGATGCCAGTGGCCCCTAAAAAGCTCTCTAAATCCTTCGAACGACGTGAAATCATCCGTTAACGGCGTGGGTCGTACTGGAGGTCTACTACTCCAATATGTTGCTACGCAATTAATAGGGCCCCGTGATGACAAAGACATACTTCCGCAAGGCATTAGAAGCCTCCAAAGAAGACAAATCCACCCCGTAAACAAGACAAGTAGGTGGACAAAACACACCAAAAAACCTTTTTGGTGACTCGTCTTGGTACAAGCTAAAGCCTGTATCAAGACGACCTTTAAATTCTTCTACCCTGATTTAATTATCATCACCCTAACAGAAACTAAACTAAAAATTCAAGTGAATTCTTAGTTTCCACCAAATGGGAAATTAGAATTGCCTGTCATCGTACTTTTACTTTTCATCTTCGTTGCCTGCTTTTGATTAAGCGGATCTTTCTTCTTAGAAAGTCTTACTATATTTTTCTCTTCATTAGTTAAAATTTTCTCGCCACTTTTAACATATTTATCAACATCTTTTTGAGTGCAAGTTCTTCCATCTGAAGTAATTGCTCCCACTGAAGTACATGGCAAGGTATTAAATTCTAACTCCCTAGGTTGCTGAGCAGACAAAATAGAAACACTAAATAGAATCCCAATAAAAATAATATTTTTCATAAATAATCCTATCCCATACTTGCTAGTTTACGTGGCTCTGACAAATCCCCTGTATGCTTCCAAGCATGATAACTACTCCTAACTAAAGGTCCTGATTCAATATGACTGAATCCAAGTTCCTTACCATAGTTTTCATACTCCTGAAATTCATCTGGAGTAACAAATCTATAAACAGGTAACTGCTCTGGCGTCGGCTGTAAATACTGTCCAATCGTAATAATATCTACCTTAGCTTCTCTTAATTCCTTAAGTACAGCAAATACTTCTTCCCTTGTCTCTCCAAGACCCACCATAAGCCCAGACTTAGTCTTTACTGAGCTATCTATATCCTTTACCCACTCTAGTAGATCTAAAGACCTACGAAATATCGCCCCTGGACGCACAGTCTTATAAAGCCTAGGAATAGTTTCCGTATTGTGATTAAGGACCTTTAGATATCGACTTTGCAGAATTATCTCTAATAATTCCTTTCGACCTCTCATATCAGGAATTAAAAATTCAACATCGCAATCAGGACTTAAATTTTTAATTGCCTTTATTGTTTTG
>JBILFC010000242.1:0-4740 GCA_044351785.1 Bdellovibrionota bacterium | reverse complement strand
CTCGTGATTACGACATGTTTTAATCCAAGCCTGGCAACAGCTTGTGCCACTCTTAGTGGTTCAAACGGATCAAGTGGACTAAGAGAATCAACTGTACCATCTTTAATAGAACAGAATGAACATCTTCTAGTACATTGATCACCCATGATCATAAAAGTTGCAGTGCCATGTGCCCAACATTCACCCATGTTAGGACAACGTGCTTCCTCACAAACGGTTACTAGCTTATGTTCTTTGACAATCTTATGAGTATCAAGAAAATCTGGAGATCCTGGAGCTTTTACTCTTAACCAAGAAGGGCGTCCTCTTCTTTTGATAGCCTGACTTTCTGATTCGTCATCACTTACATGGAGCTTAAATACGGTACAAAAGCTTTCAACAAGAAGCTCCCTGACTCTTTCCATACTTGGGCACGCTTCACCTAAAATTTCTTTTAAAGATGTAACCAAGCTGCCTTCCTGTCCACAAGGAGAGATTGCTTTAAAGTAATCTAAATCTGGATCAACATTAAGTGAAATCCCATGATAAGAAACCCACTTTCTAATTCCAATACCAATTGAAGCGATCTTCTTCCATTCGTCTTTAGAATTCTTAAGCCAAACTCCTGTTAAGCCTTCTCTAGTCTCTCCTCTTAGTCCGAACCAAGAAAGGGTACCGACTATTACATCCTCAAGTTTTCTAAGATATTTATGAACATCTTTTTCAGAATTTTCTAAAGAAAAAATGGGATAAGCTACTAACTGTCCAGGGCCATGATAAGTCGCTTGCCCGCCTCTTGCTATTTCAACCCATGGTATATTCTTAGCTTTATCAAGAGTCGGCACCAAAAATGGCGAACTTCTACCTGAAGTATAAATATGGTCGTGCTCTACAAGGACTAAAGTATCAGCAACACTTTGATCCTGGGTTTTAAGTGTAAGGAGATTTTCTTGCACACTTAGCGTTGATTCGTATGCTTCTGGTCCTGGCCTATCAAGTACAACTAAAGGCTTAGTTTTTCTCCTTATGGACACAACATCTCCTTATGCAAAAAGTAATACTGGCTCCTCTAGGACGCTCTTAAGATACGTTAAGAATTCCCCAGCTACTACTCCGTCTATAATTCTGTGGTCAACTGAAAGAGTTAGTCTCATAGTTTTCCCTGGAACTACTTGTCCATTTTTAACTACTGGCTCTTCTTGAATTCCACTGACTGCTAATATTGCACCTTGGCCAGGATTAATTATAGCAGTAAAGTGTTCTACATCTGCTTTTCCAATATTAGAGATAGAGAATGTTCCGCTTTGAAGGTCATCCGCCTTAGGCTTACCTGATCTTGCTCTATCAACAAGGCCCTTAGCTTCTCTAACGATATCACCAACGCTTAATTGGTCTGCGCTTTTAACTACTGGGATTAAAAGTCCATCCGGAAGAGCTGTTATAATTCCAATATTAACATCACCTGGCTCAACCAATGATCCGTTATCATATTTAGAATTAATTCTAGGATACTTCCTAAGAGATAATCCTGCTGCCTTAATTATCAAGTGATTAAAAGTAATTCCTTGATAATCGGCATTTGCCTTAAGTACTTCTCTTAAGTGTAGAAGATTAGAAACATCTACCTTAGTTGTTGCATAGAAGTGAGGAGCAGTATTAACGCTTTCCACCATTCTACTAGCAATTGTAGCTCTCATCTTACTTAGAACTTCAATTTTCATTCCAGCAGATGTTATAGTTGGAGCACTAGATGCGCTTGGTGCTGGAGTGGATGGTGCAACTGGTGTAGATACTGGAGTTCTAACTTCCTGAGGCTTAGCTTCACTTACTCCACCGGAGATTACCTTTTCAACATCCTTTCTTACGATTCTCCCACCTTCACCAGAGCCAGATAAATTGGTGTAATCTACACCATGACTTTGCGCGATGTTTTTAGCTAAAGGACTAATCTTTGTTCTATCTGCTGATCCATTAACATAAGCTGTTTGCGGGGCTGGAGTAGATACTGGAGCTGCCACTGGAGCAGATACTGCCTGTGGTGCTGGAGCTGCTACTGGCGTAACTACTTGTGAGGCAGGAGCGCTACTTCCAACTGCTTCTCCTGCTGCACCAACTACGGCTAAAAGTTCACCAACTTTTACATCATCACCGACGTTTGCATAAACTTTTAATAAAACGCCTTCAAAGAAAGATTCGACCTCAAGATCTGCCTTATCCGTTGCAACTTCTGCAAGAGCATCCCCTCTTGAAACTTTATCACCCTCTTTCTTGAACCACTTTAAGATCGTACCCTTATCCATGGTATCACTAAGCTGAGGCATTTTAATTTCAGTCGCCATGTATTAGACCCTTCTAATTTAATATTATCTATTATTTTAATGCTAAAATCTTATTTATCGCACCTTTATACCCTGATAAGGATTAGAAGCAAAGTGGGGGTGGGGTTCGTTCTCTTTAAGCCCTGAATCCAAAAAATGTCTGAAAAAAGTTAATCAATTTGTCTTTATATCAAATACCTTAAGAATTCCTGCCACTCCATCTAACTCAAAATGCATTTGTTTTATGATATCAAACCCAAGCAATCCATCAATTCCATAATGAGAGAAATTGTCAAAATCATAAACTCCTACTTCCATGCCTGAAAGAGTGTGTCCGAATAACTTTAAACTATCCACCTTCACAATATAACCTTCTGCGGTATCTCCGACCGGACCCTTAACTGTAATATTATGCGTAGCATCTCGTGCTGAATAGCCGATACTGTCAATGAGTCCTGTATCTATTTGAGTAGTGCCGCAACCAGAATCAAAAACAAGTCGAACTCTTTCCTGACTCCGAGGACCTCTTATAAGAACGTCTACGATTGGAATGTCTTGAGACCGGTCAAAGTTAATTAATTGCATTTTTATTAACCACCAAACATCCCATGACCAACATATCTTCTTTCTCCTTTACATCCCCTACAAAAATTCTAGCACCAGAAACTGGATCGCTCTCCATTATCAGTTTATTAAATTCCCTTCTAGAATTTGCATGTATATGAACTGTACCAGAAGAAGGATAAGGCATCCCCTCCTCCCAATCAAAATCGATTAAGTGCACCCACTGCTTATCGTATCTAGCTTTAATCTGATCCCAAGACAATTTTTCCATAAAAACTTAAATATTTCTTTAAATATGATTTTAATTTACCTAAACAATGATGCCTAAACAACCCCTACCATACTCTGCGGGTGGGGTTCGTTTTCTTTAAGCCCTAAGTAGGCGATTTAGTAGTAAGGCCTCAATATCTCGCCTGCCATCCAGAACGGCAAAGACGAATATTGCTTTTTCATTTATCTTATAGAAAACTCGGTAGTTACCAACAATTAATTCTCTATAGTTCAATATCCCGATCTCTTTAAGCTCAGGTACTATTCTGGCTTTTTCAGGATGATGCTTTAAGCTTTCACAGCGCGATTTAATCAAAGCGAATAAATTCTGCGCACTCTGAACACTATCTTCCGAAATAAAATCTATAATCTCTTCTAAATCAAGAACGGCTTGCCTTGTCCAAGAAACTTTAAAACTAGTACCAGCCACGACTATTTATCTAACTTCTTCTGAATTTTAGAAAATAACTTATCTTGCTCTACAACATCTCCAGATCTTATCTCACGCTCACCTAGCGCTATCATCTTAAGCATTAATAGAGTGTCTTTCTGCCTTTGATACTCTTCTAAGTCCTGCAACACAATCTTAGCCTCTCCGTTCTGAGTAACAAAAATAGGACGCTTATTCTTCTGAACTTCCTTAATAAGATCAGCTGAATTAGTCTTCAGATAGGTAACCGGTCGAATATCTTGGTTATATTTCATAGGCTTACAATGATTAGTACTATTCATAGTACCATATTTCGCACCTATCTTCAAGAGCTAAATAGAAACACATTAAGGCTTTACCAGACAAAAATGCAAATTTGAAACTAAGTGATATTTAAGATAGGTTATAAGCCGATTAATCTTGATCTTTCTAAATTCTAATATGGGTAGACGCAAATTGCAGGTTCAAATCGTTCATTAGCTATCAGTAATGAACGATTTGAACCTCACCCCTAATGGTAGGGGATGAGGTTACTTTTGAGGTTTTATTGAAAAAGGACGTAACCGTGATTTACATAAAATTTGATTGGAAACGCGCAATGAAAATTTGCGAAGAAAATACAGCTCCAATAAGAGTTATTAGCTTCCTTGAATTTATACTAAAAACTTCCGGGGTTTCTTTTCTAGTCCTAAGAATGACCAGAGGCTCTGGCTACCTAAGTACAGATGACGTCATTTGCGAAATTAAATCGCTGGATAACCTTAAAACTTTCGTTGAGACGATGATACCAGATGTACCTGACCAACCGTGGCCAACAAGACCTGGTTCAAGATTCTGGAGACTTGTTAGTCTAGAAATGCGTGAAGGTCAGGGCTTAACAATCGCAGAGAATCCTGATGATAGCGATCATTCGCTACAAGAGTTAATCGCGGTTCTAGAAGAACAAGAGAGAATTAAAGCAGTAAAATCTCAAATCCGCGAGGCTGCTTTATTGCTCAACCAGAAACTATGCAGGTTACCACATGGCTCAATCATTATCGATGACGATTTTCTTATGCGAGTCGCCACAGCTAATGGCATGCTTCGAGAACAGGACATAGATAACACCAAGATTGGAAACGGAGTATCGTATGCCTCAGCATTAGAACGTGCCACTGAAAATGTTGTAGGCTATCGCCG
>JBILFC010000008.1:0-25504 GCA_044351785.1 Bdellovibrionota bacterium | reverse complement strand
GGCCTCATGAGGAGAGTGACTGGCCGGGGAAGTTTGAGATAGTTGATTGGGTTTATTCTGATATTGTTAGAGTGTTAAGTTCTAGTGAGCAGGTAAATATTGTACTTTCTAGAAAGACTTCTATTGAGAGAGTAAAAGAAGTTTTAGAAAATTCTCATGTAGATTTAGAGCGAGTTGCCTATTTTTATAAAGAGACTGATAGGAGCTGGCTAAGAGATAGTGCGCCGATTTCAGTTATTGCGGCGGATGGATTGCGAAAGTGGGTATCTTTTAATTTTAACGCCTGGGCTAAGTACGATAATTTTTCAGCTGATTCTGAGCTTCCAGATTTTATCGCGTGGGCAAGTAAGCGGGATATTGTAAAGGCTATTTATAAGGGCAAGCCTGTAGTTATGGAGGGGGGTGCTATTGAGACTGATGGTGAGGGCACTTTGATCGTTACTGAGGAGTGTTTACAGTCAGAGATTCAGGAAAGAAATCCTGGTTTTAGTAAATCTGACTACGAGTTAGTCTTTAAAGAGTTTCTTGGGATTGAAAAAGTTATTTGGTTAGAAGCTGGGGTTAGGGGTGATGATACCCATGGGCATATTGATGATATTACAAGATTCGTAGGACCTCAGAAAGTTTTAACAGTAATTGAAGAGGATAAGAATCATCCTAATTATGCAGTTCTTAAAAAGAATAAAGAAATTCTTTTAGCTTCAACTGATGCCAAGGGGAGAAAGTTAGAAGTGATCGATCTACCAATGCCAAGTGATGTAGTGTTTGAAGGGCAGGTGCTTCCGGCAAGTTATGCAAACTTTTATATTGCTAATAAGGTAGTCCTTGTACCTGTATTTAATGATTCTAAGGATAGATTAGCTCTAAATATTATAGCTGATTGTTTTCCGGATAGAGATGTGGTGGGGGTCAATGCTAGAGATCTAGTTCTGGGTCTCGGGACTTTTCATTGTCTAACTCAGCAGGAAGTAGGGTGATCTTAGCAAAGGGTTTTATTTTTTTAAGTCTTTAGCAGTCTAAGCAGTTCGGGAATATCCTCTTTAATAGTTTTCCAGACTATTTTAAGATTTATATTGTAGTAGCCATGAATAAGCCTATTCCTAGCACCTATTATATCATCCCAAGGGATTTTATTGAGGCGTAATTTTGTTTCTAAGGTTATTTTATTAGCGGCTTCTCCAATAATTTCTATTTCTTTAATGCACGCCAGAGTTAAAATTCTGTCAGAGGAAAAAGTTATTTCATCTATTTCATTTGTAAATTTGATTAATTCTTCGCACGCAAGTTGCATGTGTTTTAGTTTTAATTTGTCTCGCTCGTCCATTTTGAATATAGCATTTCTTTCTTATTTTTTATCGCGTCTAATATCTCCGGTGCCAGGTCCTCAGGTGTTCTAAGATCAATTTCCCGATTAAAGAAAATTGGACTTAATTCCCTCGCTATCTTTGTTATCGTAAAAAGTCCTGGAATATTTCCTATTTCAAATTCTACTAGCAAATCTATATCGCTATCATGTCTAAAGTCAGGCCCAAGGATTGAACCAAATAGAGCAAGGGAAGCGATGTGATACTTATGGCAAATTTTAGAAATATTCCCCATAAATTCTGAAAGAACCAATTTGTTAAAGCCATTTTTCGGGTAACTAGAAGGCCATTCAAACTTAGAAGAACTTTCTATGGGTAAATTCTTTAGAACATAATCGGATCTACTAATGCCCAACTCCTTTGCCCTTAAGCTTAGTTCATTAATAAAATCAGACTCAAGAGTGAGGGTGATACTTTGTCTGTGGTTAGCACCCTTAAGAGGCCTGCCTTTAGGTTTAGTAGGAGATAGTATAGACATAATTAACTCTTGCATAAATAGGAGATTTATACAAGGGATAAATAGGATGGTGGTAGAAATATAGTGTTTAGAGTGGGTTAGGGTGGTAGGTAGGCTAGTATTGCAAGGGTGAGGATATTCAATTGATGAGTTGGTTTATGGCGCCTGATCTACAAGGGGCATATCTTTCCGGAGATCTCTTTTTAACTTAGTTAGTATTTTTAGCTTTTCTTTGCTAGCGGAAAGTGCTAGCATTCTATAGGGTATGGATAGTCTACATAGGATTACATAGATATGGAATATAAAGGCTATAGAGCATCTGTAAGTTTCGACAGTGAAGATGATATCTTTGTGGGAAGGGTGTTGGGGATCAGTGATGTTATTGGTTTTCATGGGTCTTCAGTAAAAGAACTAAAGAAGGCATTTAAAGAATCAGTAGATGATTATTTAGAACATTGTAAGAAAATCGGTAAGAATCCGGATAAGGAGTTTAGTGGAACTATATATATCAGGACGAATCCTGATTTACATAGAAAGTTAAGCATTGAAGCTGAGAAGTTGGGTAAGAGTCTTAATGAATATGTAGTGGATAGGTTGGTGGGGTCAAAAAGGGCCTAATCTTTCTGGCGGTTGGCCATACTTCAGGAATCTAGAATGAGGTAGATTCTTAACTACCTGTAATTACTGTATTCTTTGATCCTAGAATCGGATTGCATTCCGAACTAATCTAATATATCATAGTAATGCATTCCGAACATGGTGTACTTGATAGGTATCCTCACAATTAGCTTATTCTGAATTATGATTGATAACTTGTATAATTTGAGCTTTGAATTTTTAGGTAGGTCAAAGAATCTTTTTGAACGAAATCCTAGAAATATAAATTTATCTGATTCAAAGAACCCTATGTTGATGGTCGGGCAGAGGGGGGTAGGTAAAACTACTTTTATATTACAGGATTTGAAAAAGAAGTTAGATGGAGATGTTAAATCTCTAGAGGGTCTCTATGTCCCATGTGATCATTATAAGTTTAGGGGACATTCTTTATATGAGAGCGCGGAGCAGTTTGTTCTAAACGGAGGGAAGTACCTCTACTTGGATGAAATCCATAATTATCAGGATTGGTCTTTAGAACTTAAGAGTATTATAGATAGCTTTCCGGAACTATCAGTTGTTGCGACAGGAAGTTCCTTAATAGAGTTGCAAAAAGGTAGCCATGATCTAAGTAGGAGAGTTTTATTTCATGAATTATTTGGCTTATCTTTTAGAGAATTTATAGAACTGGAGTATGGTATTAAGTTCCCAGCTATTGAACTTGATAATTTGTTACTGAATCATAGAGAATATGCTAGCGATATTCTAAAGCAGTTTGCGGAAGCGAATAGGAAATTAATTCCAACTTTTAAAGCATATCTTAAGCATGGTTTCTACCCATATTACAAGAAGTATTCAGAAAGTGAATTCTATTTAACCCTACAACAAAATATCGATAGAACTTTAGATACTGATTTGCTAGCACTGAATCAAAATCTAACTGGTAATGCAACTAGAAAGTTACGAAGATTGCTTAGTAGGCTTTCTGATACTAATCCATTTGAACCAGAAATGAGAGGACTGGCAAGATCTCTTTCAATTGGGGATGAACGAACGCTGTATGATTATTTATCTTACTTAGAAAAGGGTCGTCTAGTAAAATTATTGTATGGACTGGGATCTTTAGGAGCCGAAATGAATAGGCCTGAGAAGATATATTTAGATAATCCTAATTTATGCTATGCAATGCTTGAAAGAGAGAAAATTTCTATAGGTATGTTAAGAGAAATATT
Source organism: Bdellovibrionota bacterium (assembly GCA_044351785.1). Lineage (GTDB taxonomy): Bacteria > Bdellovibrionota_C > UBA2361 > SZUA-149 > DAOLCO01 > JAIYCX01. The sequence goes on along the minus strand of JBILFC010000008.1, from coordinate 21,857 downwards.
TTTTTATTGTGCAGTATATCCTTCTTGTAAGGTACTTCAGCCGTCTAAAGGAGATTTTATTCTTAATGAGAAATTTACATTTGAAATCGGAGGGGCGAAGAAGGGCTTCAATCAGATTAAAGATTTGCCCAATTCATTTTTAGCCATAGATGATACTGAGGTAGGGATAGGTAATAAAATACCTCTTTGGTTATTTGGCTTTTTATATTAGTTTCCTACCGCCCTATCATCCCCTTAGGCACATATCTTAAAACTGTCTCTGGTGTTCTTTGACAGACTACGACTATTTCTGGTTTCTCCGGGGCTGTTCTAGGTCTTGGGAATATGGAGTTGCAGTCCCAGCGATCTTTACCTAGGGTATTTAGTTCTTCTTCCATTTGTTTCGGAGGTGTGTCCATAGGGAAGGTTAAGGATTTATATTCTAGCTGTGAGAGTTTTTTTAACTCATCAAGAGGTAGGCTTGGATTTGTTGAAATGCTATTGATCCCATCTTGAATGGTCTTTTCAAGGTCTTTCTGGATTTTAATTTGAGATTCATCGCAGGATGAAAGTACTAGAAGAGAGATGATGATTATGCGAGTTTTCATAGGTCTTGTTTGTTAAATTTATTAAGAATAGAAATATAATGTAAAAAGGATCCTGGCAAGATTTGTCAGAACCCTGAAAGTTCAACTTAAGGTCAGGACGCTAGAGCTCGTGAACGTCTGCGACTTGAGCCTTTTTTCTTTTTTGAACTTAATTGCTTTTTGTTCTTTGCTTTCCGTTTGGAGTTATTTTTTGGTTTTTTCTTTGCCTTCCAGTTTGTTCGTTTCGGCCTTAGACTAATAAGTTCGAGGATTAAACAGGTCATCCCTCCATCGATCGACATGATAAAATCAAAAGGTACTTCGAGTACTATGAAACCCATGTCTCTTAAGATCTTAGCGACAGCGGAGCCTTTTTGCACCAGGACCTTTCCATTGTGTCCCAGACAAGAAGCGCTCCAGCTAGCTTTTGCCTTTTCTTCTGGAGTGCCGCGTGAGATATGTGTCGCTATTAAACAAATATCTTTCAGCGGAACTTCCAAGGCTCTTGCGATGTGTGTTTTGACTTTGAACTTATCCAGAATATGTTCGTTATGAAGAAAAACAATTGGATCATTTGCCTTAGCCTGACCCGCCATTGTCATGGCGGAAGTCAAATGCAGAGCGGAATGTGTTATTTCTACGACTTTATATCCGAGGTCATTTGCAACCGTGGTCAGGGCCTCAATAGCCATATCGGAGGTTCTAATTTTTTGCGTGCTACCAACAGCTGCCTCATAGGCGTCGTTGTTACGTTTTCCGATAAGTAGAGCTTTCTTCCCATCTATCTCAACAGAGATCACATCACCGAAGTCGATAGTCCCAGGGAGAATTAGGATGCGTACTTTCTTACCGAAAAGTTTCCTTAAACGCCCGGATTCTTTTCGCCTTGCCTTAGCGCCCATTTTCTTGGGACTGATCAGAATAACTTCATCAGGTCCATGTAGCACAAGGGCCAAGTCCTGAGCGAATGTGCAATCAGGACAGCTTTTCCCTCCAAGTGCTTCAGCAGTAATGACCTTGCTTCCAAGCCATTTAAGTCCTTTTCTGAATGACTTCCATTCGCGAAGAAAATTGGAATAGAATTCTGCCTTAGAGACAGTACTGAGAAGTTTCTGTTTTATCGCTGCATTGTGAGCAGAGAGGCCTCGATAAACAAATTGACTTGGCCTGATGACGAGAAGTCTTCTCAGTCTTGATAACAGTTTAATCTCTGGGCTGGTCTGTTTTGGTGCACGAATCATGGAAGAACTCCATTTCAAAAACCTAAGATAAAACGCTATGACAAATCTTGCCAGATTTGTCCCACTAAATAGCTCTTATGAAATAATACCTAGTGAAACAAATCTAGCTTTACTTCTACCCATATTAAATTGTGACAGTCTTCTCTCACTTGCTGGGAGAAGTAAAAATAGCAGATTTTCTTACTTAGCTTCTTATGGGGCAGGGGTGAACATAGATGTTCTATATCGAGCAGAAAACATGCAACTTCCCTTTTTTAAAGAAGAATGATAATTAACTTTAACTAGCTTGAAGTAAAAATAAAGTTAATAAAATGCAATTTGTCGCTACAAAAAGAGTTATAAAATCAGAGTTAAGCATCCTATTGGAGGCCCTTAATGGGGTTGAGGTTGCTAGTTATAATTTACTAAATAGTAGCAAATTTAATTTAGACACTGTAGCTAGCCTAATTGATATTACAGATCTACTTCTAGATTATATAGAAAAATCTAATCTAGAATTTTCACTGGATCACCTGTCATAGTTGCAACTACAGCTACAGGCCCTGGACCAAAGGTTCTATCAATAAGAGCGACCCAACAAAGTACATTAGCACCAGTAACGCAGAGTCTCGTATGAGCTTCTAAGCAAGATTTTCCAGTCGTAATAATATCATTTACAATAGCAATATTCTTACCTTTTACAGCACTAGTAGCTCCATTACCTTTGTTAAATTCGTTTAGAGTAACAACTCTTGGTGGAAGACCTGAGGGGCTTTCTAAACTTAGACTATGAGCTAGAGCATCAGCAAGACCTGAAGTACTGCCTGGCATTTCAACTAGAACAACAGGTTCTTCTGGACTGCAAGCATCTAAAGTACGTTGTGCTAAATAATTAGCACATACAGAGATTTCTTCAGGATTAAGATCTTCAACTCTGTAAAAAGTATTAGCTTCGCAATTTCTAGAAAGTTTTATAGGAACGGAAAATCTTTCAGTAATTCTTTCAAAAAGTTCTGGAAAATGACTCATAATTTAGGCCTGAAATAAATTAAATTGTGAGGGAATATTACTCAATTTTATAATTTTTGCTAGTGGTTTAAGTCGCTTGCCATAGTTTTCCTCAGGTATTGATACTAATTTCTTGTATGTAAGAAAATATGATAGTTAGTACTGCAATAATTAATCTATAAAATATAGAGTCTTACCCAATAATGAATAGAAGAGTCACTAGAGAAGTTAAAATTGGTTCAATCGCAATAGGTGGAAAAAATCCAATTGCAGTTCAGAGCATGTGTGCCACCAAGACCACAAATATTGCGGCAACAGTCACTCAGATCAGACTATTACAGTCCGTTGGAGCTGATATTATAAGAATTGCTGTTGATAGTAGAAATGATGTAGCCGCATTAAAAGAAATTGTTAAAGAAGTTGATGCTAACTTAGTTATTGATCTCCAAGAGAATTACAGATTAGCGAAAGACGTTGCTCCTTATATCGCTAAGTTTAGATATAATCCTGGACATCTATTTCATCATCAGAAGGAAGTTTCAGTAGAAGATAAGGTTAAATTTTTGGTTGATGTAGCAGGGGAACATGACCTAGCGATTCGAATTGGAGTTAACTTTGGTTCCCTTGATCCAGAGGCGAAGGCAAGGGGAGAGGACCCCAAGCAAGTAGCCTATGATTCTGCGATAGAACATATGAATCTAATGAATCGTTACGGATTTCAGAGATTCGCTGTTTCCTTGAAAAGTTCTAATCCTGAGTCTGTATTGGAACTTAATATGAAGTTCGCAGGAGAGTTTCCAGATGTACCACTTCACCTAGGAGTAACAGAAGCAGGAATGTTACCTGAAGGCGAATTTAAAACTAGGATAGCATTTGAACAACTACTTCATGCAGGGATAGGTGAAACAGTAAGAGTATCTTTAACCCTCCCTGATAATGAAAAAGACAAAGAAATTCTTGTCGCTAAGAAAATTATTGAAGATGTAGCCTCAGGAAGATTTAGAAATATCCCTAAAACCATGCCAGCAGGCCTAAACGTAATTTCTTGCCCATCTTGTTCTAGGGTAGAAAATAGTGCTTTTGTTAACTTGGCCTATGCCGTTAAAGAGCAATTAGCCTTTGCTAAGGATCATAATATTACAATAGCGGTGATGGGATGTAGGGTAAATGGACCAGGGGAGACAGATGAAGCTGATTTGGGATTATGGTGTGCTCCAACATTTGTAAATCTGAAGAAAGGGCCAGAATTATTAGGTAAATTCTCGTATGATGAAGTAATCCCTAAGTTACTAGAAGAGGTTAATAGCCTCATAGGTATGAGAAATTAGAACTGTTGTTCTAGTGACAGGTCGATAAATCTTATTTTCTGAAGCGTTTCCCTTATTTCTGTGACTTAGTGTATAGCGTATATCTTATAATAGAATAGGTATTACTTGTGACTATCAAGGGTAGAAAAGGTTTCAACAGAAATTCAGACACTCCGTCTAAGGGGAGTGCTGTTCTTGTTAGTAATAAACCTAGTGCCTTGCTAGATAAAAAGCTACAACTAGGATATCAGGACATTAATGATATTCCTGCATCCTTTATTGCGATAATCCGTAGTTTTCTTAACAAATGGGGCATATCTAGTGAGTCCTACACTCTTGTTGGCGCTGTAATTAAATCAAATGAGCCACTTATTTTCAGGCCTCTAGTTATATTAAAATCTGATGCAAAAGTGGTACTTCTAAGAGAGGAAGATACTAGCTCTAATTTAAATAAAGCCTTAGAGTTAAAAGACACCACTGAAGTAGCACCTTTTAAAGTATTTAAAGTTAAAGATAATCGAGTATTGTTGGTTAGAGAGTTTGTTTCTAATACTTTAGGAGATGTGTTTAAGATGTCCTCAGGTTTTTCTCTGCAAAGATTGGTTTCTCTATTGCAGAATACCTTAGAGGGAATTAGTCAGCTTCATGGTGGGGATATATCACATGGTCATTTAACTGAATGGAATATTTCTGCGGGACTTGAAAATCAAGGTTGTTTGCTAGACATTGGCTTAGGGTCTGCATCATCCCGGAAAGAAGATGATGTGAAGGAAATAGCAAAATTAATTGAGAAATCATTTTCTAGAATTAGAGTTAGTAAAGAGGAATTAGAATCCAAAAGGAAGTTGCAGGAGATTGTTGATCCTTTAATCGAAAGTATGAAGGAAGAGGATTCATCTAGAAGACCTACAATCGAGGTTGTAAGGGTACTGTTCTCTGATTTAGTAAAGGTAGCTTTATCCGATAAGGTGGAAAATTATATTAGTAACGAAGTTAATTTAGGTGAGGAATTAATAGTCAAAGATCCATTACCAGAAGTTATTAATACTTTAGTGGAGCCACCTACTAGTTATGGTCCAGCTAGTGAGACGGCGCTTGAATCTTCTCTAGCAGATGTGAACTCATATCAACAGAAGGATGTGTTGAAAGTTAGTAAGTCAACAAGTTCTTTAGTATACATGATACTGTTCTCACTGTTAATTTTTACATCTTATAAGGTTGTTCAACGGTTCGGCTTTTTTGAAGGGAATAGTAATTATCAAATTTTTGATGGCCCATATCTTGAGTTGGATCAATTGACATTAGCTTGGAGTAGTGGCGTTCCTTCTAAAATGAAAGAAGTTGCTAGGCAAGCTATATATGAATCCTCTGCAAGAGAGATTGCAGAACAAGTAATAGTTTCACCAATACTTTTAGATCAGAATAATGTTCGGTTGGTAGATTCGTCTTTAATAAGAGTTGCATATTCAAAGGAATGGGAAGCTCAATTAAATTCATTTGATAGGCGTTTTATATTAGCCTTGGCGCTAAGAGAATTATTGCAGGATGAGTTTCCAGAAGAAATACCTCCTTTAAGCGAATTACACCCAGCAGTTTTATTGGCAGTATTGAGTAGTACTGTAAATAAGGTGCCGGCAGTGCTAGATGCGGTGCCTGCAAGTAGGTTAGAGTCTTTGCCTGAACCGTTTGGAGTTGCTTTCCAAATTCTAAATACTGGTAAACAAGAAATAAAAGCTTCTGCTGAGGAAGTTATTACCTTGGCACGTCTTGGAACGCGTGGCGTAGATGATCCTGTGCTTTTGTCTCGCTTTTTAAAAAATGACTTTGAAAGACGATTATCTGCGATTGCGGTAATGTATTCAATAAATAGCGTTGAATCTTTAAAGGTTTTAGATACTATTATCAATCATCCGAATGTATCCTTGAGTATTCCTACAACGGATTGGGCGAAGAAGGTCGATTTAATAAGTTGGAATGGCATAGATGCTAGTGATAAGTTATTTTTAACTGCAGGAGTCGCGTTGAGGCCAGAGAAAAAGCTGACAATAGAACAGATCGCTAGACTATTTTTAAACCCATCCCCAAGAGTAAGAGGTTACGCGGCTGGACTTTCAATTAATCAGATATCGTTTAAGCATAAAGGTGCAATTGAGGTGCTGACATTAATTAATAAGGTCCCCGATATTATCAGTGCAATGCAGTTGACTATGCTTGGCCAGATTTTAGAGGATCCAGATAAGACAATAGATGCGCATATTAAAGTTATAAGAAATTTTATAGGAAGTGAGCCTCCTATGGAAATTGCTAAAACCTTACTATTATCAAGTGTTGAATCATCTAGTAATACGATACTTGATGCCTCACTTAGTGCATACTTAAATGAGAAAGGATGGGTGCCAGATCAAGCAGAGTTAAAAATATTAGTTAATCATCATGATAAGGTTGCAAGAATGCTAGCATATCAAGCTATATTTAAAGCTAAGGAAAGTAAGGAGAATTTGAATTTACTTAAAGAATGCTTGGCGAAAGAATCTGTGCAGGAATTTAAGGAGCAGCTTAAAACAATGATTGAAAAACTAGAAAGTTCTTCTAAGTAGCTTTTCTTTATTAATCTTTCTTGTTGATTTCCTAACAGCATTAATCCAGCCACCCATTTTTATCCATCTATCTAGTTCTTTAATCCCAGGATGTAAGGCTTCTAAGGATTTAAAAGACTTAGAGTGTATATCTCTTCTACCGTTCTTCATTGAAATTCCAGCTACCGCATGACAAAGTTCATGGTATATGAGGGACTCAAGATGGATGTAGGACTCTGGCAGTTGCATTGCAGGAGCGACTGTTACGACACGTTTTTCTATATTGCATGAGGCAAGTACTCTTTTTTGAGGCCGTTTCGACCATCTAATTTTATAGGATAAAAGTTCTGATTTCTCTGGAAAATATTGAAGAATAAGTTTTTCCCAGATTAAAAATAGATCGGCATCATTTTCGATTATTCTAGGTTGTACTCTAGGTCGATTCAATAAATTGAGTGGGTTAAACAGGAAACTTAGTTGAATAGCTTTAAAATTCATAGGTAAGGTAGCAACTATTAAGTAAGTATTTATAAATATTGAGACTTTAGGAGAGTGAATCTTATGCCGATATATTAATTATCAAATTATACATGAGATAGAAATAGTTAAGATAATTTAATCTATAATATTTGTAAATTTCAACCTATGGTAACAGAAGGAAAAGAGGAGTCGGTTGATGAGCACTTAGATGGTGATTCATCTAATCAAGATCGCATGCTTAGTGGCGTCTCACCTGATACAATTGGGAAATCTTCTCCTTCCTGGATTAAGGCGGCTGAAATTATAAAAAAGGTTAGGCCGGTGCCTTGGGCATTTTGGGTGCTAATTCGCTCTGTGTGGGGAGTGAAAAATGCTGAGAAAGTTGATTTAGATAGCTCGCATTTTACAGTCGTAGAGCAGCTTGTTCTAAGAGCTGTTATGGATGAAGAACTAGTACTAGCGCCATGTAAAAGGAAGGGACAGTTTTCAGATAGTTTTAAATCCCTAGGAGCTGCAACAACAGCTTCTCTTTGTTATATTCATGCTATTTGTAAGAGAGTATCTATTGGTTTACCAGAGAGGGTGTATAAGGCATTGATTGAAGATGCATTACTAAGAGCACGTTTGGGAGTTGTATTAAGTCAATTTTCTCCACGAGTAAGTATCGGTGCTGGAATATTAGTTGGTTTTTCTGGAAGAGCTGGATTAGCAATTCAACTTGCTTCTGGTACTGAGGTGCAAGCGAGTGAAGCTTTGAAATCAATGGCTACAGGTCAGGATATCGGAGATACTGGGATGAGTATCTATGGTTGTGATCCCTTGCAAGTAGGAGCCTTAGCCATGATAGCAGGTGGTTGCAATAAAGCAATCGCTAGCGGTATTTCAGCATTTGGAGACAATAGGGAGGAGGTGCTGATTGGATCAGAGCAGTATGATTGGATGCTTATTTTTAGTTTCATAGAGAAACTACGAATAGGAAAGTTAGATCAAATCAGTGAATCAGATTTTGAATATTTGGCAATTAATAGTGACGATAAGAAGGAACTTCAGAGTAAAGCTAAGCAGGTATTTAGAATGGGCCATAATTTTGATTGGCTACTATTAAATCTTTCAGAAATGTATCGGCCATGAACCAAGGACAGTCCCAAGAGTTACTACCTAAGGGAAGTATCATTAATTCTAGGTATGAAGTTATGCGTACTCTAGGATACGGTGGGATGGGGACAGTCGTGCAGGTTAGAGATATCGCTCTAGATGGCGAGATTGGAGCGCTTAAAATTCTTTTCCCTCATTTAGCCAGTGATCAAACGCAGTTTGCACGTTTTAGAAATGAAGTTATTTTAGCTCGTCGTTTGTCTCATCCTCACATAGTAAGAATTTACGATTTCGGAGCATGGGAGAAATATTTCTTTTTGAGTATGGAATACGTAGAAGGTGGTACACTTACTGATCGTATTTATGGTAGGGGCCAAGGTAAATTAGAATTTGATGAAGCTATTCAAATTTTATTACAGTTAGGAGATGGTCTTTCATGTGCTCATAAAGCAGGTGTTGTGCACCGTGATATGAAACCTGACAATATAATGATTTCTGTTGAGGGTGTTACGAAAATTGCTGATTTTGGGCTTGCAAGGGCCTTAGATATTGATAAGCGTTTTACGAATACTGGAGAAACTGTAGGAACGCCATATTACATGTCACCTGAGCAACTTGCTGGTGAAAAGCCTGATCAGAGAGTTGATATATATTCCCTTGGTATTATGGCTTATGAAATGGTTATAGGAAGGAGGCCATTTTCAAGTGATAGTTATTTAGAACTTGCTCATATGCATATGAGTCAGCGTATATATGATGTATGTCAAATTAATCCTTCAGCTCCTAAGTGGTTTAAAGAGTTTGTAGAAACGTGTTGCGAGAAGAAGAAGGAAGATCGTTTTGGTTCCAGTGATGAAGCGGTTAAGTTTTTACTGGATCACGCAGAAGAAAAAGTTAAAAGAAAAGTTTATAGAGTGCCAGCTGTCCTATCTATCGGGGCCATGCCTAGCATAAAGAGGAGTAAGTTGAGTCGCGTTTTAAAGCCGGTTGCCCGCACTGTAGCATGCCTATGGACTTTAATATTGTTAGTGCACTTACTTCCTATAAGTCCTGAAGTATACGGGAAAACTAGAAAATCCCTTACTAAGATAGAGTTTTTATATCCATTTATTTCATTTAGTAAAGAAGAAGATTTTCAATCATTCTTAGCAGAGAAGAATTGGAATAAAGTTAGAGAATTATCAGCGTTTTCTTCAAAGATATTTGAGGCGAATAGGGCTGATATTGTAAGCACGGTAGCCTCTGATAAGTCCTCCTTGGAATATATTTCTAGTACGGAGAATAAAGAGATGCTTTTAGATATAATTCTTCAGTCCAATATCTATGATGTTGTAGCAGCCGGGGTGGAAGGAATTTTAAAAGGTAAGGTATTTAATCTACCTAAAGAGAAAGAAGTATTATTTGTAACCAAGCTGATGTCCTTTAATGAGGCAAGCTTAATTTCATCTTATTTTGGTCCAAGTCAAGGTGGAATGTCTTGGATCGATGCCGAAGGGGAGTCGCTACTTATATATGCGTATAGAGCTAAGGCCTGGAATGTGATTAGAGTTCTTTTAGAGCGAGGCGCTTCCGCCGATGCGAAGTTTAAGAATGGTAAGTCACTTTTGTCTACATTAAAGAAAGAGAAACCAGATATGGCAACCTTATTAGAGGAATACGGCGCTAGTTAGGAAGATTTTAATAAAGCATATTCTCTAACTTTTTTTGTCCAATTGTTAGAGCAATCTTGCCAATACCCCAATTGAGGATAAGAAAAACTATACCTATCGTAATGTTTGCGGAGCTTATTTTAAAGCTTTGAGTGGAGTCAAAACCTAATAAACTGAATGTAGAATTAGAAAATATAAAACTTAGTAGTATAAGATTTGTAAAAATTACTACAAATCCAACTAACATAAAAACCATACTACCGAAACTTGCAGTTGTATCGCTTATGTTCTCTTGCTGAACATTGGAAAAGTAAGCCCCTAACCCTAAACCAAGGCCAACTAAGCTATATGTGGTGACGATGGTAAAAATAAATTTTAAGATCAATATCGGTATACTTGCTTTAAGCGCAATTAGGGTGATCGTAAATAGAGTCGATAATAATAGAGATGTTGGGATAAACCAAGTATAAAGTTTTGCCCGAAAAGCATTCTTGAGGTCAATGGGAGCAGATTGCATTAACCAAATTGATTTACCCTCAATTGTCCATTGAGGATAGATAATTCTGGTCCCGATGGCTAAGGTAATAAAGGCTTCTGTGCATGAATTACAAATCGTTAAAACATTGATCCACCAGATTTTATTCTTAAGTTCTAAATTGTTAATAAATCCAACCTGATAGTTTACAATATATAAATATGAAGCCATTAGAAAGAGCAGCATAATCATTTGCCCAATTTGTATGGAGTTTCTTGAAAATATTCTGAAATCTTTGAACGTAAATGCCCTCCAAAGGTAATTTATGGCAGGAAAGTATTTTCTTAGTTTTTCTTCTCTATTGCGACTTGATGTTATGAGAATTTCAGATGAAGAATTATTAAGGATGAGGCTTTTTTCATAAAGTACTACTATGGCTATATATGCTAAGAGATATGATAAAATAGATGATCCGACTAATAGGCAAATGTACAAAGTCATTGACTGATTAGATTTTATAAGCCAACCGCTGATAATAGTAGACAGCCAGGAGGAAGGAAGGATTGGATTGCTAAATCTATTTAAGAAAGGAGCTATTCCATCTAAGGCTGAGGTGTCATTTAGAGTTAAATTCACTGTGCTTGAACTTATCAGAATTATACTTTTGGTTATAATGATAGCAAGGCCTGCGAGTAAGATTTTGCCTAATGTTTTTACGTGTTTGCCTGGAATTATTATTGGATAAATTGAGGCAAGAATGTATGCAGAGGTCGTTGTTAGGGTAAAGAATATCAAGCAAAGAATAATAGAATAAATAAGTGTTAAATATGAAACTTCATAAAACTCTGTAAAGAAGGCAAAAATTGGGATTATAAAAATTAATGACATCCAAGTGGTCATTATATACGTTTTTAAGAGTTGACCGTTAATGAATGAGCTTAAAGATATAGGGCTTTTATGGAGCATTTCTAGATCTTTTGATGTGTAAATTTGGTTAATTGCTGCAAAGAAACTCGTAAAGAAGAGCATTAAAAATAGTGAAAAAAATAGCAGATTTAAAATCATGCTTGGTCGAAAGCCTGATAATTTATTGTGACTTTCTAGAGTTTGAAGAAGGTAAAGTCCTCCTAGATATATTGATACTGCAATCATGGCACCAATAAAGACACTGCCAATGATACGAATAATCGAGTTTGGTTTAAACAAATCTCTTTTCGTGAAATTAATAAGGGTAAAGTATGCAGGGATCAGTATAAGAGGAAGTCGAATTTTTCGTGAATAACCCATTATAATTTATTCATTTTCAGTTATTTCTAAGAATGCGTCCTCAAGGGTTTTATTATTGCTACTTGATTTTTCAAGCAGTTCCTTAGGGGTTCCCTCTGCTATTAATTTACCTTTTTTAATGATCCCAATTCTATCAGAAATTTCTTCAGCCACATGCAGTGAATGAGTAGATAGAAAAATAGTCATTCCTGAAGCAGCATATTTTTTTAAGTTTCTTTTTAAGTTTAATGCCCCTTTTGGGTCAAGGCCGACCATCGGCTCATCTATAACTAATATTTGTGGGTTATGAATTAGCCCAGCGCATGTGGCAAGACGTTGCTTCATTCCATGGGAGTAGCTGTCAATGAGGTCGTCTTCGACCTCTGTTAGTTCATAAGAATCAAGTAATTCATCAATTCTTGAGTTAGCAATTTTGAGACCTATGTTGTATAGTTCACTCGTGAAGTAAAGAAATTCTCGTCCAGTTAATTTTTCATAAAGATAGGCACGATCAGGGATGTATCCAGTAATAGCTTTAGCTTTTAAAGGTTGAGTTTGTAGGCTAAAGCCACCAATTAGTATTGATCCTTCAGATGGTTTTAATACGCCAGTAATCATTTTTATAGTTGTAGTTTTACCGGCACCATTCATTCCTAAAAAACTAAAAATTTCGCCTGTTTTAATTTCTAGATTTAGATTCTCAACAGCTTTGTGAGTGCCATATGATTTGGAAAGATTACTTAATTTTATCATTGATAACTACCTAACCTCTGAGATAATTTGCTACACTTTCAGCAATATTCTGACCATCTAGCCCTGCTGATACTATCCCTCCGGCATAACCAGCTCCTTCACCTGCGGGGAATAGTCCTTTAATTTGTATATGCATGCCATTTCTGTCTCTAGGTATTCTGACTGGGCTAGATGTCCGCGATTCAACTCCTACCATTATCCCTTCGGAGGAGGCGAGGGAAGGTCTAGATTTAGAGAAAAATTCTAAGCCTTTTCTTAAACGCTCTGTGATTTCAGTGGGGAGTATTTCTCCGATGTCACTAGGAGTAATTCCTGGTTTGTATGAACATGTTGGTAAATTGCTAGAGGGTCGTTTTTTAATAAAATCAATAATTCTTTGCGCTGGAGCTTTAAAGTTTCCTCCTCCCATTATGTAAGCTTTTTTCTCAATTTGCTCCTGATATCTTAGGCCTTTTAGTGGAGAGCTGTCTCCGAGTATAGAATCTATTGGTATTTCTACCACTAATCCCGAATTTGCATAAAATGAATTTCGACTTGAGGGGCTCCAGCCGTTAACAACCACGCTGTGATTTTCTGTAGTAGCAGGACATATGATTCCTCCTGGACACATGCAGAACGAATATACTCCTCTTTCATCTTGTTGGCAGACAAGAGAATATGAAGCATTGGGTAGATTAGGAAGATTGTTGTATTTTCTGTACTGGATAAGGTTAATTTGTTCTTGAGGGTGTTCTATCCTAACGCCTATAGCGAAGGATTTTGCTTCTAACTTTATATTCTGCCTATCAAGTACTTCGTATACATCTTTTGCTGAGTGGCCAGTAGCGAGAATCAAAGCACGACCTTCAATCACTCCTCTATTGGTCTCTATGCCTCTAACTTCTGAGCTTACAACTTTTAATCCAGTCATTTTAGTAGAGAAGTGAAATTCTGCACCGACGGATTCTAGTTCTTCCCTCATTGAACTAATAATTTTAGGTAGATGGTTAGTCCCAATATGTGGATGAGCATCTATTAGTATGTCAGGCGATGCTCCGTGATGTACGAAAATGCTTAAAATGTCTTGTAATGAGCCACGTTTATGGGATCTAGTATATAATTTCCCATCTGAAAAGGTTCCAGCTCCGCCTTCTCCGTAACAATAGTTGCTATCTTCGTTAAGCGTAGCTTTTTTCATTAGATTAGCTAAGTCAAACCTACGCTCCCTAACTTTTTTACCTCTTTCAATAAATATTGGTTTTAACCCCAGTCTAGCTACTCTATGTCCAGCGAAAAGTCCAGCAGGGCCAGTGCCCACTATTATAACTCTATCTGATAGATGAATCTCAGGAAGGAGTTTATAATTGGCTGTTTCTGATTCGTACTTTTCTCCCTTTAGAATTGCTTTTACTTTGATTCTGAATACAGGCCGTTTTCTTGAATCAAGTGAGCGTTTTAGGACTACTAGCTTCTCTATCTCATTTTTGTTTAGGCCCGATTTTTCATAAAATCTTTGATAAAGTACCTGATCTGAATTCAGATCTTCTGGAGAGATATCTATTTCTAATTCCATGTAAACTTTACTCAGGAGTATTTAGGTTCTCTTCTGAGCCTGGACCATCCTGCTCTTCAATTAAGCCAAGATCAGCCTCTTCTTCTTCGTTTGAAGTATCTTCATTTGAATTTTCAGATGCTGCTGCATTTTCATTATCTTTAGATCCTTCTTCGTCTGTATTTACACTTCCTTGAAGATCTTTAAGTTGATCTGAAAGCTTTTTAAAATAGGTATTTCTTTCGATTAGGGCTTCTGTTGAAGGAGCTTCGCCTTTTAAGTTGTTTAAAGAGTTTTGAATAGTACCGTTGTTGTTTGCTCCTTGTCGATTCATTAGGGCTGCGTAGGGATTATTTGTTTGCGATGGTGGGGCTTGCACCGGATTAGCTGCAATATTATTTTGCTCAGTCGGTGGCATCCTTGGGGCTATTGGAATGCTTGGAGCCGGACCAGCTTGATTTAAATTGTTTAAAGTTCCTACTTCAGTATTAGTTGTGGGGTTCAATTGTTCAGAGATAGAAGAAGGTTCTGGTTCGAATGACGCAGGTTTATTTTTCGAAGTACCAGTAAGAAAGAAAACGGCAAAGACACCGATGGTGAGTAGTATGTCTCCTAGATGTTTTTTTATCGCATTGGTAATCATAATCTCTAAACAGAATTAATATTTATTATTCCCCGTGGGAATTCTGATGTAGTTTTAGCATCTTCATTAAGGAGATCGAGAAAATCATTTCTAGTTATCTCTTTTACTCCCCAAGATGATAGATGAGGGCTTATAATTTGGCAATCTAGGTATTTTAGCCCCATTTCCTTAAGAATATACACTAGTACATGGAAGCTAGCTTTGGAAGCATTATTGGTTAATCTGAACATAGATTCTGCTGAAAAAATATGGTTAGCGAGCACTCCGTATAGCCCACCAACTAAGTGGTTCTCGGAGAAGACCTCCACTGAATGAGCTATCCCGAGCTCGTGAAGTCTTATGTACGCGGCCTCCATTTCACTGGTTATCCAAGAAGAATTTGGAATATTTTTTACCTTTCTTCTCTTGATGCTTTTACAGTGGCTAATTACAGTGGAAAACTCAGTATTCGCTTTAAAAGAAAAGTTTAGTTTAATATCCCTTAGGAGTCTTTTGTTAGGTGTGTAATCTTTAAGTTCTAAGACAGCTCTTAGCGGGGGAGAGAACCATGGTATGCCTTCTGCGCCGGGATAGGGCCAAGGAAATATTCCCTTACTATACGCATCAATTAAAGTCTCTGGATGCCAATTCGCTCCAACTCCAAGAATGCCAGTCTCATCATCTGCCAAAGTGGCAGGAGGGAAGGTAAAAGGCCCATGAAGATTATTCATTGAGAATTTAAAAAGGGCAATTACAAAATCGCAAACAAAAAATCGGGGTGACACGATTTGAACGTGCGACCCCCTGCTCCCAAGGCAGGTGCGCTACCAGGCTGCGCTACACCCCGACGTAAAATACTGAAGGGCTTCTATAATATAGGAAGTAATTATGCAAGTAGCTGCTAAAAGAATAGTAAAATGGTCAAGGAAAGCCTATTGTCTAAATATTATTAAACAAAATTTTTGCTGCTTTAGCTCTAAAACCTTTTTCAAAGAGTGTAGACTCATCAATTTCAGCAAGGGTGCAACCTAGTTCGTAAATCAGAATTATAGGATCATAACCAAATCCTCTAGTGCCCCGTGGTTCAAGCAAAACTTCTCCTTCTAGAATACCTTCACTAAAAGTAATGTTGTCTGTTAGAGGGTCGTGGATAGCTAAGACTGATCGAAATCTACAGCTTCGTTCTCGACCAGCTTTCCCGTGTAGCTCTCGGAGTAATTTTTCTATCCTTTCAGAGTCAGAATTTCCATAACGTTTTGAATAAAGGCCGGGAGCACCATTTAGAGCATCTACTTCTAGACCTGAATCATCTCCAAGTGATGTGAGGCCACACCATTTTGAGCAGTCCTTGGCTTTTAACATAGCATTTTCTTGATATGTTTTACCGATTTCATTAGTTTCTTTAAATTCTGAGAGCCCTAAGGTGGACTGAATATCCTTAGGGCTGATAATTTCTATATTAAAATCAATTCCTACGTGGGCTATTTCTAGAAATTTGTTCTGATTAAAAGAAGAAAGTACTATTCTCATTAGTTAATAAAGGTTAAAATTGATACCAATACAGCAAAGCAGTTAACATGGTTTAGTGATAATGAAAATAAAGTATATAAATATTCTTGTTGTGGCATTCTTGGTCATTGGAGAGTGTAGAGGACAAGATGCTTATAAATGGAAGGATAGCTCAGGGAGAACCATTTATGGGAATAAGGCTCCGCAATCTAGTAGCAATGTTGAGAGCTTTGAAACGCGTGAGTTGTCTACGTATAATTCGAGTAAAGCTTTGAGTAGAATGGGCACCGAGGAAGTTAAAAAGAGTATGCCAGAAGAAACGACAAGGGATATTGGAGGAGCAGGAGAGCTTGAACTTACGACTAATGATGTTGAAGTAAGTAAGAATGATGAGGGTCAGATTGTTTCGGTTAAAGTAAAGGTTATCAATAACTCCGAGAAAGATGCTTTGGATGTTAGTGTTGCCTTTAAATTCGCTGATGGGCAGTTAGTTCCTGCAGAAGGTCCATTTGAAATTAAAGCTAAAGGGGAAGCTGAGTATCAGATTCCTAAAGAATTACTTCCAGTAGAATTGAAAGCAGGTACTAAAGATGAGCCACCAAAAGCCATTACTCACGGGTTGGCATTGTAGTTATTAATCCTGAATAGCACCAAGTTTCTTTCTGGAGAGTCTTTTTCTCTTCCACCGTGCAGGATCGTGGTGCAATTACTTTGAAATTGCGTACTTTGAGATTGAAGCCATTCAAGCCTTGATAGATAGAGTCCTGGTTCTTTAGGAGGATTTAAGTCGTGTAAGGACATTCTGTCCTTGTAATAAAAGAAAAGAGTATCAAATGATTCATCCCTAGATTTTTTAATAAAAGTTATTTTTTCTCCGGCTATATTTATGTCTTTGAGGTCTTTTGCGAACTGATAATAAGAATGGGAATAGCCTTTGGTTAAGAAAAATTGTGCTGGCAATAGTAAGAATATAGCGAAATATAAACTTGTGAAATAAAGACTCAGTTTAGTCGCATTATCTGATGAGTGTGCTTTTAGGTCAGAGCTAACTTTATTGATTACTATTAATAATGTTACCGCCAATGCGATCAACCCAATTGATGTTGCCATGGGTAAGTCCCTAAGGCCGATTAAAAGAGAAGTTTTACTTATACTAGATGCGGGGATAAAATTTTTAAAGATTTGAATTATTATTGTAAGACCTAGAAGCAATTTAGGAATTGGTTCTAGGTAAAGTAGGAAGTTTTTTATTTTATCTAAGCCATAGTTATTTAGTAGTATCCCAGAGATGATTGCAATATGAGGTAAGATTGGTAAAAGGTATGCTCTTCTTTTCCCAGATGCTAATGAGAGAAATAAAAGTATAGAGAGGCTTTGAGTCAAAAGAGATTTCAGTACGGAAGAATCTATTTCAATTAATTTTTTCGGCTTCTCGTAACTCATTAGATAATGATAGCTGAGAAAAATTAAGGCCAGAATGCTTACAGTTGCTTGACTAAATAGGTGGAAAAAATAGAACCAGAATGGTTTGGACGGTATTCCTGCATTTCCAACAAATCTAGCAATATTTTCAAAGAATAATTGCCTTGAAACAAACCCGTCACTTCCATGCATGTATGCAAGTACATACCACGGCACAGAGATGATAAGAAGGGGTAGTATCCCAAGATTAAGATACCAACTTTTTAAATTAGTAAGGGATAAAAGGTTAGACTTGTACCTAATTAGTAATAGGGGAAAACTCCCAATGATGAAAAGTACAAGGCCTAATGGGCCCTTAGTTAGGATGGATAATCCAATGAAGGAGCCTAGCACGAGTTGATCCTTTAATTTGGGTTGTCGCCCTGAGATGAAAATTTCAAGAAAGTAAAATAGTGCGCAGTGTACTAAGGCACAAAACAGCATGTCTACACGACCATCAATGCTCATTTGAATAAAGCAATAACTTGTAAGAAGAAGACTTAAGCTAAGTTGGGCAATATTATTGCCTAAATATTTTCTGCAAAAAAGGTAACTGCTAAATGCTATTAGTAAGCCGCCAAGAAGTGAAGGCAACCTAAGCGAAAGTTCATTAAAATTCCCAGAAAGCTTAGATATTAGTGCGCTAAGCCAATGAAATAGTGGAGGTTTTGATGGAATGATCTCTCCATGGCGGAGTGGTAGTACCCATGTGTCGAAATTTAGAACCTCAGCTACTACAACGCCTTCTCTAGCTTCTGAGACTTGATATGCGATTTGATTCGTTACTAGGTATAGAGTTAATGCTATCCACAGGACAAATTGAGATACGACCCCTAGGTTTCTTCTATTAAGATTGTCTGAATGTGCTGTATGCTTTTTAGCCTGCAATTGCGATAGAAATATAAAAGTTAGACTGTCCAGTCACTAAATACTATAGATAAGACTAGAACACTTACAAGAATAAACGATCCTACTTCAATTATCGTCACGAGTACACCTACATTGATTGAGTTAATGTAGTTAGCCAATAATTCAAAGGCTAACTACCCCATAATGAAGCACTTCCAACGGAAAGTGCTATTTAATAGAGCGCCCTCTTATCATAATAATGCTCGTGACGATAGCATCAGAAGGCTAATTCGTAAGTCTTTGAACTTATGAGCTTTTTCTAGGCGGCTTTTTTGCTATTTCTTTGATGTTCTTTATTCTTTGAATTTAAAGGAATAATTTTTCTTCTAATTGGTCTTTCAGATTTAGATACTACCTCTTCCTCTTCTAGTATCTTAGTATCTGATCCAACAAAGTGAGCTGTGCTTAGTAAGTTACCTTTTAGCTTAATCATTGCAGATTTCTTAACTCTTGAAATATGACATCTGCTATAACCTAGGGTAGATGCGATATCTACAAGAGCTTCATCATCAGCATACGAACGCTCTAGTACTACTTTCTCTAAACAATCAAGTGAGTCTAGGGCATCTCTACATACTCCAATTTTCTCTCTTCTTAGAACCAATTCTTCTGGAGTTTCTTGTTCCTTTTGTGAGTATAATTCTTGGTCTACTAGGTGGATATACTGAGAATAATTCGATAGGTCTGAATCGTTCTCAAGGTCACCTTCTATGGTAGATTGAAAATTATTAATCTGAGTTGCTCTTGCTACTGCTCTCACTAAATGACCTCTTAAATGATAGAAGAAGAATGTCATGAAGCTAGCCCCTTTCTTAGGTGAAAATCTTTGTGCTGCTTCACATAAGGCTAAATCTACGATTGAATCCACTTCATCGAGTGGCATGTGAACTCGCCATCTTCTTAAAATACTTCTAGATAATTTTCTACCGTTTTCCCTGTGTTCTAGAACAGTAGTCTCGTAAAATTTAGTAGCTTTTTCCTTAGCAGAAATTTTCTTTGTAGGTGTTTTAGATTTAACCGCAATTTTTTTCTCGGGTTTTGTTCTGCTTACTGCAGTAGCTCTAGAGTTAAGCTCAACCTTCTTGCTTTTGGTGATGATCGATTTTACAGAAGTTTCTACCTTACCCTTATTTTTTGCTGGTACTGTAGCTTTTTTATTACTCTTAGCCATACTGCCTCCTAAAACAATTCTTGTTTATCCTCCAGAAAGAGATCCACTCTGCCTGCAAACACTCATCTGATCTTAGCATGATCATGCTTCAGAATGGTCTTAAGTGCCCGAAATGTTGTAATTTATTATCTAGATTAAGAATCTTCTATAAGTGGTCGACCTATGCAGGGGAATATGATGGACTTTTGTAGAATTACCATTCCAGGGACAAGAGCGAACAATTATAGTAGTATCTACAGGGTTCCATCAGTAATAAGTTATTAGTGTCTTGGAGGATATAAAATATAGTGACTACTTCTAAAGATAGTTTAGCGCGAAAGATGTATGAAGGTATGACCCCTGGCTCTAAGGAGATCGTTGAAGAAATAGTTCAGGATCATATGGGATGGGCTGTTAGTATTGCTAAGAACGTAGCTCGAGCTTGGTCTTTGGACTGGCAGATAGATGGCTTAGATGGGGGAGCTTATGAGGCACTAGTGTTTTGTGCAGGTAGGTTTGATCCAGCTATGCAGGTCCCATTCAGAGGTTATGCTCGGAGAAGAATTCATGAAGCCTGCACAGAAGAGGCAAAGAAATCTAAGGCCTGGGCTCAGAGTACCGGAGAGAGTGACTCTGAGGTCGATGCTGAAGCAAGAGAATTGTCAGCTAAAATCTTTGATCTATTCCCTGAGTTGCGAGATGGATTTTTGCCATCAGCACCCGGAGATAGTCAGGACGAAGATAGTGGAATGAAAGGTTCAATCAAGCAGTTGATTACAGGTGCGAGTTTAATTTCCGCTTTTAGCGATTCTATGACTGAAAATCAGGAGAATCTAGTTGATTATAAGCGTTTGGTGGAACTACTATCAACATTAGAGCCTGTTCATCAAGATATTTTGTGGTCTATATATTATCAAGGTTTATCCATGAGAGCCGTTGCGGATTTATGGGGCCTTGATGATTTAGCTATTGTGAGGGAGCATAAAGAGATTATAGAATTTCTTTCTAAGAAAATTGGAGATCGTAAAGACCCTAGTATCGGCGAGCTAAAGGTTCGGCGAGGCTTAAGGGTGAAATCAATAGATATGAAGAAGAAAAAATCTAAAGGTACGTTTTCCCAGATGTTAGAAAACGCCCAAACATAGGTAATGTAATTGTTAAATTAAGGAATTGTCATGACGAAGAAAATTTCAGGCATTGATGGAGTTCGTGAAGTAGATCAGATTGGAAGAATCGAGGAATTAGAGAAAATAGAAAGAATGAGAGAAGTGACAGGAGTTTCCTCTGTAGGAGCGGTGGGACGAGTAAGTCATCAAGGTAAAATTGAAGGCGTCGGTCCTAGACTTACTGAAAGCAACCAAGCAGAAGTTTTAGCTAGAATAGAGTCTGAGGCTCAAAAGATGTTTGAAGGTAAGAGAATCCCAAGACAGAGACAAAAAACGATTACAGATGCATTAAAAATGGCAGTCATGGCTGCTACTATTAAAGAAGACTTGGAAGATTAGTCTTCTTTCTTGCCCCAGAAGAATCCAACCTCATAGTTTATAGCTATGCTACCGAACTTATCCATAGAATAACTTTCATACTTTTCTTTTAACTGATTTAACTGCGAGCTATTAAGCTTAGCTTGATTCGTTTCTCCAATACCTAGAGATTTTATTGCAATCAATAAATCATTCATCGAATTGTATTCAGATATAAATGTATGTTTTTCGTATTTCAAGAGAGATAAGCTTGTGTTTTCGGTAAATGACTTTTTGAGGTCATTAAATTGGGGTAGTGGTAGGGGAGATGAAGTTTCATCTTCTCCCAGTAGCGCCGATTTTATTTTTCTTAGTTCCTTAAATGTTCCGTCTAGAATTACCGAGATAGCAAAGATACCGTTTTTCTTTAAGTTATTTGACATTAATGATGAAATATCTTTTTCTGTCCATTGAAGACTTGTGCTACTACCGATTAAGGAAAATGATTCACTCTGAAATGGTAGATTGTCAAAGTCAGCACAGGCTAAACAAAATTGTGTTCCTTTAGAACCTAGCTCTTTTAACATTGGATAAGAGAAATCAATTGCAATAATTTCTTCCGGCTTTGATAAGCATAGTAATTTTTTCGTTAAGATTCCAGTTCCTGCACCTAGATCTAGAATCGGTCCGTCAGGGAAGTTGTGCGGACAATGGGTAATTACGTAGTCAGCTATTATCTGATGTGTTTCAGAGTGTGCATCATAGGTAGAAGATGCCTTGGAGAAAGAGGAGCAAATTTTATTTTTAACTAGTGAAG
>JBILFC010000285.1:0-3823 GCA_044351785.1 Bdellovibrionota bacterium | reverse complement strand
GCTTTCTTCCCGATACAATAAATGGACTTCAAGGTGGTAAGCCGGAATCGAACTCAGCAATGGGCTTCACTAATGTTTCAAGACAATACACTGAAGGAGCGAACTCTGTAAAAATTGAAATCCAAGGTGGTAGCGCAGGTGGTGCACAAGCTGGTCTTGGTGGTCTTGCTGCTCTTGGCCAAATGGCTGCTATGCTCGGTAATGGTCAGAACGGACAAGCTACCATGAGAATTAATGGAAGAACTGCTACTTTAAATGAAGAAAATGGTGAACTCACAATTTTTTTAGAAGGTGGTTCAATGTTAACTCTCCACAAAACATCTGGCAATGTTGACTTAAAGGCAGTTGCTGAAGGGATTAAGATTGATGACATTGAAAAGTACATCAAAGGAACTAAGTAGAATGTCAGATGATCCCCATTTTTGGGATGCTGGTGAGAAGGGCTGCGGAGAGCTTTTATTAAAACTAAAATTAAAGCTCTCTAGCCTCCCACCAGGATCTGAGTTCAAGCTAATTGCTAAAGATAATGGTGCCGTAGAAGATTTACCTGCTTGGGCAAAATTAACCGGTCACATATTAGTTAGTACTAATCACCCAGAATATGTTTTTAAAACTAAATAAATAATATAGAAAAATAAAGGAATTATGCCTGGAAAATTTTGCATTAATCTAACAAGAGCTAAAGATGATTGTGACAGAGCAACAGTTGCATTCGTAGTAGCAAACGGTGCCCTTGGTTCTGACAAGGATACGCTAATGTTTTTAAGTACTGATGGTGTGCGCTTAGCTGTGAATGGATATGCAGATGATATTCATGAAGAAGGCTTTGCTCCATTAAAGGAGTTAATGAGTAACTTCGCTGAAGCTGGAGGCAAGATATTTGTCTGCTCTCCATGCTTTAAGAAAAGAGGATTAGATGAAAATAATTTAATCCCTGGAGCAGTAATAGTAGGAGCTGCAAAGCTAATTGAATTCCTAAGTGACGGATCCCCTTCAATTAGCTACTAGTTATGAAGTACCCTCATCCCCATCAAGCAAAAGTATCCTTCGATGGGGGTGACCTTGATTGCGGTAATGGCCTACTGCTTTTAATAAGAAAGCATATAGATCCACTTGAAGAAGGTGAATTATTAGAAATAAATTCAACTGAAATCTCTGTAAAAGAAGACCTGCCAGCATGGTGTAGACTAACAAATAATGAACTTGTATCAACATTATTTGAAGGGAAAGAGCATAGTTTCCTAGTTTCAAAAGGTAAGTTTAATAGCCAACATTTATCTGAAACTGCATCAAAGATTACGAACCAACTCACCGAGAATATTAATTCCAAAGATTCAGATATTAAGACTACTGCTCAAGAATTAAAAAACTTTTCCTGTTTCTCCATTGGAAGCTGGCCTAGGCCTATCTGGCTAATAGACATTCTTCATAAAAAACTATCAAATAAAATATCGGAAGCTGAATTTAACCTAGCAGCTGATGATGCTGTTAAGTTGTGCATACTAGAGCAAGAACAAGCTGGTGTAGATACTATTACTGATGGGGAACAAAGGCGAGATAATTATTCAAGCTTTGTTGGTGGTATTCTAGAAAATTGTCAGCTAATCCCTTTAACTGATTTATTGCCCCTAGTTGATCATCCTGAAGAATTTGCTAAAGAGCTTGATAGTTTGGATGTTCCAGCGAGTGAGATAAGGCATCCTGCGGTCTTTGGTAAAATCTCTAGGATTAAACCATTAGCGGTTCATGAAGCTGAATTTTTAATTCAGAATACGAATAAACCGATTAAAATTGCATTACCTGGACCATATCTTTTAACTCGAACTATGTGGATGGAATGTATTTCAGATAAAGCGTATGCCAATAGAGAAGAACTTTCTAGGGATGTTGTCCGAGTTCTTAGGGAAGAGCTTAAAGATCTACTAGATATTGGTGTTAGTCTGGTTCAATTCGATGAGCCTGTGCTTTCAGAAGTTGTATTTATTAATGCTAATCAAGGTAGGTCATTTATGTGCGGGGCTTTAGGAGAAAAAAAAGATCCTAAGACCGAACTGAACTTTGCAGTTGATTTACTTAACCAAGTAACTAAAGATTTCAATCTTGAGCGAACTGCGCTACATATTTGTAGAGGAAACTGGACAAAAGATGAGACAAAGGCGCTCAGTGGCCCTTATGATGCGCTACTACCCTACTTTGAGAAAGTTAAAATAGGAACTCTTCTTCTAGAACATGCAACCAGTAGAGCTGGTGATTATGGCTTTTTAGAAAAACTCCCAAAGAGATTTAACCTAGGGCTTGGCATGGTTGATCAGAAGAAGGAACAGTTAGAATCAGAGGAGGAGGTTTTAGCGAGGCTCAATCAGGTTCTAGATATTTTAGGAGCTGATTATAGAACGGGGAAAAAGAAGATTTTTCTTGTACCTGACTGCGGCTTTGCCACCTTTGCAGATAGCCCCATCTGTAGTGCTAATCTAGCGAAAGATAAGCTACATCTTCTTTCTAAAATTAGTGATAAGGCCCGCTCTTTATTGACTAATTTAATCAAATAATATATTACGGGCCTATCCTGTAATTAATGGAAATAGGCCTACGTCCACTTAACGTTAAGAGCTATAAAGAAACTTATGTCGAATCTGCAACCTTGGTACAAAGAATGGTTTGATAGTCCTTACTATCACGCTCTATATAAGGATAGGGATAATAACGAGGCGCAGAGATTCCTTAAAAGACTAATGTCTCATCTTTCATTAGACTCTGATGCGAATATTCTTGATCTTGCCTGCGGGAAGGGTCGGCATTCTATTTTCCTAAATGAATTAGGGTATTCAGTCACGGGAGTGGATCTTTCAAATCAGAGCATTGAACATGCAAAAACTTTTGAAAATGATCGATTAAAATTCCTCAGAAAAGATATGCGTGAGATTAATTTTCTAAATCAGTTTGATTTAGTTCTAAATATATTTACGAGTTTTGGTTATTTTGAAAGTGAAGAGGATGATTTAAAGGTCCTTAGCCTGATTAATAGGTCATTGAAAAGCAGTGGCTTATTTTTAATCGACTATTTAAATTCTAATCAGATAAGATTAAATAGTAACGCGATAGAACATAAATCCGTTAGTAACTTTGATTTTAAGATTAGGAAATTTACTGAAGGGGATTTTATTGTTAAAGACATAGCTTTAATGGATCAAGAAAGAGAATTAAGATATCAAGAAAGAGTCAGGCTAATAGACAGTAATCAGTTTGAAAAATATTTTAAGATTACAGGCTTTGAAATTATAGCTCAGTTTGGTAATTATAATTTAGAACCCTACAATCCAGAAAGTTCACCTAGACTTATTTATTTAACTAAGAATACTAATTTTTGAGAGGATGGTAATGTTAGAAGCAGAAATAATTCAGTTAGTTTCTTCAATGAACGAAGACCTAATTAATTTTAGACGAGGCCTTCATGAACATCCTGAGGTTGCTTTTGAAGAGGAAGAAACCACTAAAAAAATTGTAGATGAACTATCAAAGCATGGATTAAAAGCTGAGACTTTTAACGATTTAACTGGTTGCGTAGTAAGGCTCGGCAGCTCTGATAATGATAATGCAATTTTACTAAGAGCAGATATTGATGCATTACCCTTACAAGACAATAAAAGTTGCGAGTATCGATCTAAAGTAACAGGGAAGATGCATGCTTGCGGGCATGATGTACACAGTACAATTTTAGTCGGGGCATTAAGTATCTTGTCTAAAATGGAAAATCTAAATAGGCCTATAGTAGGATTATTTCAGCCGGCAGAAGAAGTAGGTCTAGGGGCTAAAGCAGTAGTCA
>JBILFC010000260.1:0-4366 GCA_044351785.1 Bdellovibrionota bacterium | reverse complement strand
TAAGGGGGTTCTGAATGGAGTTGGGCATGTTCTGGGTTTACATGTTGAGCCTAATCTACCAGTAGGTACAATTTCTATTAAACCTGGGCCAATGTGCGCTTGCGTTATTGAATTTAATCTTGAATTTCAAGGCAAGAGTGCGCACGGAGCAAGACCTTATCTAGGTCACGATACTATTTTATGTGCTTCTCAGTTTGTCTCTGAATGCTACTCCCTAATTCCTAGAAAGATAGATGCAAGAGTTCCTCATGTTATAACTTTTGGTGCAATTAGTGGGGGTACGCGGTCTAATATTATTGCCGAGTCTTGCATGCTAAAGGCTACTATCCGGGCCTTTAATACCGAGACTGCAAGGAAAGTATTAGAAGAGGCTAAACGGGTCGCAGAAGGAATTTGCATCATTCACGAGACGACTTATAAATTAGATATTTTATTGGATCTACCTGCCGTAGTAACAGACCCATACATAGCGGACTGTGTTAAAAAAGGCGCAATATCAATACTCGGTAATGAAAATGTAGTAAAAGATTTTCCAACAAGTTTAGGCGGGGAAGATTTTGGAGTGTACCTAGAACACCTAAAAGGAGGCATGTTTAGACTCGGCGTGGCAAGCCCTGGGAAAGATGCACCAGCTCTACACGCTCAGAACTTTGATGTATATGAGGAGGTAATTGCAGTAGGGGTAAAGGTTCTGGTTAATTCGGTTTTAGAAATGATCGCTAAGAATTAGAATAGAAAAACAACGTTCAAAAAACATTTAAACTTCTGGCCTTTGAAAATCAAAGACCAGAAGCTGAAATCTGTCATCACACTTTTTGCAGAGTAATTACCACGTCCTTAAGACAAGGAGAACCGATAACCTGATGGGCCGATCCGCCGATGACAAAACCATCGAGGTACTCTATAATCCCTGATTTGGCACTTGAAATCAAATTACTTCCAGATCTGATGCATATCGTTTCTCCTGGTTGATTGGTTGTGGGACTATAGATACCCACTGCACCAGATGTCCCATCAACGAGTATTTGAATCAAGTCGTCAGGTTTCCAACCTTTCGCAATTACGTCATCTGCTGTCATAGTAAAGCGAAGATTGCCGTAGTTATCAATTGCCGCACACTGAGTCTCTGGATTTTGCGGTAAATTGATATAACCGGGTCCGCCAGAAAAAGAACCCACGTAGGACAATTTAAGCCAGGCCCCGACAATCTTAGAAAGATCACCTTTCAATAATCTTCCAATGACCTGAGTGAACCACCACCAAGAACGAAACTGCCCTTTATGTCCTTGCGGATGAAGCAAAGCCTCACTTTCAAAGTCAAATTCATACATCGCAACGACATGCGGCAGAAGGTAATGAATATTCGCACCTGCATGAGGCGCAAACACCAATACACCATTGTCTAGGAGTAGTAACAAAAATTTATGCTCCCCATTTCCAACCTGATCGGCATTATAGATCGGAGCAACGTTAATATAGCCGAGGGTAAGCCCTGGGAAATGGCTATGCGGTTGCTTCAGCAAGCACATTGCATTAAAGCCCGCTGCGACTGTATCAAAATTAGGGACCTCAACATGATCGATCGTTACAGTCTGTGAACACATTGCCCGCATCGCCATATTCACCTTGGATGTAGCGGGATCTCCAGGGGCATAGTCCATGATATTCAAAACATGTACACTGCTTGCACGCACATAAGGCTGTAAAGCCTTACAAAGCAGCTTCATTGCTTTCTGTGTCTCCTTACTGCCATCTTTCACTGCCCACTGTTCCGACTCGAGCAACCAAATCGCCCAGATACGAGAAATCGCATTTACTAAAGAATTAAGCATTGACTTATCCTCAGTCAAGGACAAAAACAATGGAAGGCAAAACCATATTTAACCTCCTTGAACATTGTTTCTCTTTTCATTTCTTTTAAATAAATTAAAAGAGAAACATGCTTATCTTCTACCCTGATTCGAATGTATGCTTGATAATTTCAAGCGAAAAAGAAAAAAGCAGGTTGCGCACTACTGCTTACAACCTGCTTTGAATTCAATGACTAAGTAACGTGGGCGAGTCTTCTCTTCTTCAGCCTATGCGCAAGTACGTCCCCGGCCAGCTAATACCTTTTTATAGCCAGCTCCTTCAGGATCAGTACGAATCAACTCCTTCTCTTCATCGGTTAACGGACCAGGCACAGTTCCCGCCTGCAACGCTCTTAGCTTATCAACTTCTTCTTGGGTATAAACCCCTGAGGACTTAGGACCAGCACCTCCACCATTAAGACGCAATTTTTCTTCCAACATCGCGGCAATCGTCATGACTCGATACTCCTTCTGATTTTTTTCATTTGAAACAAACACAGCCATTTTAAGACATAATAGTACATGACCTAAAATGGCTGCGTATTCAAACGAACGACAAAAAGAAACAAAAATGATGAAGATAGAAAAATAGAAATAACCTTATTAAGTGCGCACCTGCTGTTTTAGAGGGTTGGATTTTTACCGCCAAGGATGGAAGGACGGAAAGGAAATAATATTTTAAAAAAAGTTAAAATTTAAGTTGCATTGAACCCATATAAAAAAGAACAAAAGACAGGACTATAGATAAAACTATACAGTGTGTATTATGGGAACTTAGATAAATTAAATTTCTCTTAAGAAAACAAGCTTATAAAAAGCAGAAAACCTAGATAACCAAACCTACAAAACAACAGATACATGCTGAGGCCTTTAGCCACTGAGCACGCTCATTAGATACTTCTAACGCGCACAGTAAAAAGTCTTTCAGCTAACTTCTTCCCTTATTCGAATGTATCACCCTTATAACCGATTTAACTCTTTATTACAATATTATTTCAATGAAAAATAAAATTTTATATTTCAATAACTTACGCTTAACCCAACTCCTTACTTGCCGCAGGAGTGCTTGGTGCTGGGGTGGATGCTGGCTTACTTTCAGTTGAACTTGTTGAATTTGAACTGCTTGCAGAATTCGCACTACCAGATGAAGCATAATCTGTCTTATACCAGCCCGAACCTTTTAAATGGAAGTTTGAAGCCCCGATAATTCGCTTCAATTCATCCTTACCGCAAGAAGGGCAAGTTTTAAGCGAGTCTTCACTTATTTTCTGCACAATTTCATAATTATGTCCGCAAGAACTACAGAGATATTCGTATGTAGGCATATGTTAAAACTTATTTAATATAGATTTAATGAATATTTTTAGGCAATTTAAGCACTAAACCTTCTTAGGTCAAGGGGCAGTCAATGCGCTAATCTTTAATACCTGAGAATATTCAATAAGAGAATTTGCAACGACAGTATCAATTAACATTAATCCAAAAATGACTACTAAAGGCGAAAGATCAAGCATCCCAAATTGTGGCATATATCTTCTAACTTTGTAGAAAATCGGCTCAGTAGTATTTCTAACGAACTGCACCAAAGGGTTTCTTGGATCAGCCGATACCCAAGACATAACAACCGCAGCAAGAATCAATATGTTAAAAAACATTATTAAACTGTGCAGAATCTGACCTAAACCAAGTAAAATATTCGCAATGATAATCATTTTTCTTATATAAATTAATTATTATGATTTAGTATCACGTTCACCGAACAATAGGGAACCAATTCTTACAATTGTTGCCCCTTCCTCTATCGCAATTGTATAATCATCACTCATTCCCATAGATAAATGGGGTAAAGAATAGGGAAATTCAGACTCTAACTGAGACTTAAGACGAGCTAGATGCCTAAACTCTGAAAGTTTAACACCTAAATTATCAGTAAAACTTCCAATTGTCATCAAGCCAATTACATTCAACTCAGGCCTACTTAAAGCATGAGCAAGGAGTTCACCGCACTCACTAGGATCGACACCCGACTTTTGC
The DNA here is from genome assembly GCA_044351785.1 of Bdellovibrionota bacterium. GTDB lineage: Bacteria > Bdellovibrionota_C > UBA2361 > SZUA-149 > DAOLCO01 > JAIYCX01. The sequence continues at coordinate 482 of JBILFC010000260.1, read as the reverse complement.
AATTCACCAGAAACATTCACTTGAATCAATATGTCTTGCTTTTCTTTCTCACTTGCTACCACCGCTTTTACACAAGTATCCACTAATTTCTTAGAGTCAATAGTATGGATCACATCAAAATACTTAACTGCATCCTTAAGCTTATTAGACTGCAAGCCGCCTATAAAATGAAATTTAGCATCGAACTTCTTAGTTCTAAATTCATTTACTTTACTTATACCTTCTTGAACATAATTCTCACCGAAGTTAGTAAGTCCTAGCTCATGGGCTATGAACATTTTCTCTAGGCTTTGAAATTTACTAACTCCAACTAAGGTAACATCTACTTTTCTACCTGATCTAATTTTAGCATCAGTTATAGAGGTTAGAATTTTATCTAAACTTTCTTTAATTAAATCTTTCATAGCCTAGTTTTAAGAACTTTAGCTAGCTCACACAATGGAAGGCCTACCACATTTGAATATGAACCTTGAATCTCAACT
>JBILFC010000111.1:0-8826 GCA_044351785.1 Bdellovibrionota bacterium | reverse complement strand
AATTGCATTTTTACATGCAAAGACTTATAAATAAAGTTATTTTAATCTGGGTAGAAGAAAAGCTTAATCTCTACGGATAATTGACGCCGAGCTATATTTATTCGTGGAGAATAAGAGAGTTTTAGTGGTTTTACTGAGGTTCAAAATCATGACAAATCCATTTGCGTTTGCCCTTCGTAGAAAGAGGGCGAACCTTGAGGCTCTGTTCGATTCATATCTGGAAACGAGAAGAAAATTCTGCAAGGACCGAAATTCTTTCCAAGATCAGTTCGATCAAGCACTGGAAGATTTGGTCAATAAATTAATCACATCGGAAGATCAAGAAAGCGCATTAAGGCTTCGATGTTTTGAACAACTAATCAGAGACTCAGAAGAACTTTCACTTGGACAATTTGAAGCCTTGGCTTTAATTGTACAAAATGCAAGCGATAGTGAGCGAATTTTAATTAGCTCCTATTTCATAAATACCTTAAGTGGATCGAATGCAGAACATGTCTCTTCCGCCCTAGCCGTGATGCAGTATCTGATCACTTATGACGAGGAAAGACGGGCTGTTCATATTGGTGCTCTTTTAGATTGCTTAAACAACAGCAATGAAGAGATACAGCGGGATGCGACATGGGCACTTTACGAAACAAGAGTTAGGACCCTTCTAGACGCTAAAGTAAGAAGGAAAATCTTAACCGTGGCGAAAGGCATCAAAAGGGATGCCAAAGCTACCTATTCGATGGATTCCTTGTTGCACTACTTGGCACAAGTTGATGAGTCTCTACGAGATGAGATAAATCAGGTATTTAAAAGCTGGAAACATGAGCCATATGAAGCAAGGACGGTAGAACTACCGAAACAGATTGAGGATGTTCTAGGTCCTAAACTTTCTAGTTCGTTGAGGGAAGTGATCCCTCATTTTCATGGCATGCATGAGTTTGCTGACTCACTACTTAACGAACCAAATCGCACGACAATCAAGGAATGTTTCCTTCGATACATGACAGATCTAATCGATCGATTTGTGAGTGATGATTCAACTTCTCGGAAGAATAAGGGACAACGCACTTACACCAACTCAATAAATGTAAAAGTAATTACGGACGATAATATTGCTGAATTTCTCAGTGAAGGCCCAGTACTGATAAAAGTACAAGGAGCATTCGTCGTTGCATCAAGAGTGGAAATGTCTGAGAACCTTCCCGAAATTCTGCTCCATTGTTACATTACCATATCTACCTCCGAAGGCATTGGAGCCATTCAGCGCGCAATTGCAACAGTGAAAAGCCTACTCAAAAAACTAAGATCCTCGGATCTAGAACTTGTTCAAGTACTTAAAGACTTCCTCGAAGAGCTTGAAATGGAATTAGGAGCTTTGCAACAGGACACATGAAAGAGCTTCTCAGAGACAAGGTTTTTAAACATCAGGTTTAAACTCTCTTGTCTCTCTCCCCTTCTTCCTGTCAAAAAACCAAAAACTTCCTATGCCAACAACTCTTCCTTAGTTCTCTCAGACACTGTCCCCGCTCCTGCTAGGATCGCTTGTGCATCATCTCTGATCATTGATGATAGGCCGTTGATTAGTTTTACGTGACGAGTTACTTCTGCCCAATTCTCGTCTTTTAGAAAGTTCTTTAGATCTTCTGTAAGTAGTCTTTGTTTATTAACGATGTCTGCATATTGAGCGATTCTTTGGTGCACATCTTCTGGAACACCTGCTCTCTGAGATAGGACTACCTTAGTCATTGATATGCAACGATCAAGGTCATCAAATGATTCTACTAACTTTGTTACCAACACCTCTGTATTCATTTCCTATCTCCCTTATGCTTGTTTTCACTACCGACCCACCCTAATCTGAAGAAAAACGTGAAGTAAGTCAATAGAAATTTAAGTCCCTAGAATTACTATAAAATTCCAACCATTTCCCTGACCTCTCGAATGGTCTCAGATGCAATCTTACGAGCCTTTACAGCGCCTGCCTCTAGTAGACGAGAAACCTCCTCTGGATGAGCCATAAAATATTCATATTTTTCTCTTAATGGAGATACTTCCCTAATAATAACCCGAGCTAATTCCTCCTTAGCAGTACCATAACCCATCCCACCCTTAGTATAGGTCTCTCTTAAATTCCCTATCTCATCACTACTTGCAAATAGCTTATATAGATTAAACACATTACAAGTGTCCGGGTCTTTAACATCCTCTACTCCCTTTGAATCAGTTGTAATTCTCTTAACCTTCTTTAAGATGTCCTTATCACTTTCAAAAAGACCAATATAATTATCATAGCTCTTAGACATCTTCCTGCCATCTAAACCAGGGATCACTCCCATCTCCTCATCTATTAAAGGTTCAGGAATAGGGAAACTAGTTTTATACTTATAATTAAACTTCTCAGCAATTTCACGAGTCATCTCAAGATGCTGTTTCTGATCTTTTCCTACCGGAATTAAATTCGCTTTATATAAAAGAATATCTGCAGCCATCAAAATAGGATAAAAAAGAAGGCCCGAATTTACTTGCTCATTCTTACCCCTCTTATCCTTAAATGCGTGGGCCCTTTCCAGTAATCCATGCGGAAACTGACAAGCAAAGTACCAAGTAAGTTCACAGACCTCAGGTACATCAGACTGTTTAAAAACAATTGTACTTTCCTTATTAAGACCCAAGGCTAAGTAAGTAGCGCCAAGTGATTTAGAAAACTCTCTTAGGTCAGCTGCCTTATCAACACTAGTTAACGCGTGAAGATCAACCATACACATAATTAAAGGATTAGTTTCTTGAAGCTTAACCCACTTCTTCATAGCACCCAAATAATTCCCTAGATGTACCTGCCCCGCGGACGGCTGAATGCCACTTAAAACCAACTTACCTTCAGTACTCATCTTATATCTCCTACTACTTAATTTTCAATTGAAAGCTTTCTCTTAATCTCGAATAACACAGCACTAGCTGAGGTTGAAACATTTAATGACTGAACTGTTCCTGCCATAGGGATGCTTATTAGCACATCACAAAGTTCCTTTGTCTGCTTCCTAAGGCCTTCACCCTCAGAGCCAAAGACAATAACCATTGGCTCCGAATAAACTGCTTCATATAATGACTGACTAGATTCTTCAAGGCTAGTGCCGTATATCAGATAGCCTTCTTTTCTAGCCTGTTCTAAACTTCTGGCTAGATTCTTCACCTCACTATAGGCTAAAAACTCCGAAGCCCCAGCACTCACCTTCCTAGCTACACTTGTTAGCCCAGTGCTTCTATCTGCAGTATAAAATAAACCTGCTACCCCCACAGCATCACAGACCCTAAAAATTGCGCCGAGATTATGGGGGTCTTGAATCTGATCCAAAGCAACAATTATCTTACAAGTAGAGCCTTTCGCCTTTTCTAATAATTGATTAAATCCCACTGGGGCACTTTGGGTAACATATGCAATAATACCTTGAGAATTATTTATCTGATGTTCTCTCTCTTTCTCTCTAAAAAATGGGGGCTCCATCCTCTCAACCTCAACCTGAGTCAATAACTCATCAAACTCAGCAGAAAGCCTCACTCCAGTACTTAAGAATACTCTTTTTACCCTACTAGACTTGTGTTTAAGAAGCTCTTCTATGGGACGCCTACCAAACAGTACCGATAAATCCATCGTTCTTGTACCCACCCTTCAAATATAATGCTTTTCTTAATGAATTAACTGGGGTATCTTACACCAAACTGATTAATTATATCTAGTACTTAGCACTTAGATTTGCCTAAAATGACCAAGATTGTTCAATGCCCATCATGCAACACCAAGTTTGCTCTCAACGAGAGTCAAATTGCAGGCATTGATGACCCTAAATTTCAGTGCTCAAGATGCCAAACAATTTTCAATTTAAACGAAGAAAATCCTCCTGAAGAGGAACCCACTGAAGTCACTAAACCAGAGTATATACCTATCTCAGAGGAAGATAACCACACGCCCGATAGTCCGCTTCACGCTGAATGGAATCTCGGGAAAGAAAACTCAGTTATATCAAATGAAGATGAAAAACAATTAGAAGATTTTTCCATCGATATCAGTAAATTTTCACTCGGAACAAACCTTCAAGCACCAAAAACCGCTGAGACCCCACCAATCGCTCAACAGTTAGATTTTAGTTTTAATCAGCCTATAATTTCTCATCCTGAATCAAAAAATGATTATACTTTAACAAGTGATCCTGAGCCAACACTAAAGGATTCACCAACTCAACGGATCTCTCGAATTAACCCAGAATTGCTAGACACATTAGTATACGGAGAATCTGGCTCGGATGACAGCAAAATTAATCTCTCCTGGGACGACAATGAGAAACCTGCACCAGACAAAACTTCTGAGCCAGATGACCTATTAGGAATATTTAGAAGTGGTAGTCGAAGATCCAGTTCTGGAACCTATGACAGGCAAACTATTATTTCTGAAACTGATATGACTAGTCCAATAGGCGACTCTACTCCTAGCTGGTCTCAGTTAAAAGAAAAAATGGAAAAGCAGGATGATGAAGAGAATAACCACCCAGCAATTAAACACCTTGCTTCATCAACTAGTGAATCAAAATTTTCCGATCTTGCCTCTATAGACTTAATGAATTCTCCATTCAAAGATTTTAATGATCCCGCTAAAACTAAAAATCGCAGCATGAAACATACTACTGTGATGAAAAGAGACGAGCTGGAAGTTGAGGGCTTCATGCGACCCACAGATCAGGAAGAAGAAACATTCTATGGTGGCGCGATAGCTGGCACCGCCAGAAAAGAAAAAATTAAATGGAATGCTCAATCCCCACTTAATTTCATAAAAAGAATTCCTGCTCTAATAAAATTTCTAGACTTAAGACGATTAGAACTCGCGCCATTTACTAAGTCACTTATATTCGCATGGAGCTTACCTGGAGTATTCTTAATTTTGCTTTTCTTCTGGGGTCAATCATTAAACAACAAAAATAATCTTAACCAAGCAGAAAATATTTTTACAAATGCTGTGGCCCTATTCACCCCACCGGAACTACTTATCCCACCAGTTAATCTAGTTTTAAATACTCTTTCTGCAGAACTTCGGCCTGACAAATCAGGAGATCCGATGATAGTAATTTCAGGCTTTATATTTAATGCTGGATTCCAAACCGTTTTAAATCCAACAATTGAAGCAAGAACATTTGATAACGGGAATACTCTAGTAAAAAGTATTAAAGCACCAATCCCCAACGAGTTAAGCAGATTTGCTTCCTCACTTAACTTAGTAGAAATTGAAAAAGAAGAAATATTAAAACTTCAGAATCAAAGGTCATGGGACGGCATTGCTCCTAGCAAATCAATCCCTTTTAAAATAGTTGTAACCGATATTGGTCCTGGCTATAAATTCTTTAGCGCAAAAATATATAGCGTTACTGAAATTATTTAGAGCTAATCTTTTAATTTCTTCGGTTCTTCTACCGTCACAGCAGTTTTATCTTTGTCAGACACATCAAGTGCTTTAGAATCCTTAAATCCTTTTTTGAAATTTCTAATTCCCTCACCTAAACCAGTACCAAGTTCTGGTAATCGACCTGGACCAAAGATGATAAGCACAACGACTAAAACAACTACTAATTCCCAAGGACCAAGACCGAACATAGATTTATTTCCCTTAATTTTGATAGAGATGGCTATTATACCCGTCAAAATCTAACTTGCAAGCTACCACTTTACTGATAAAATAAGACATGTTTTACGCGAGAACAAATAATCAAGATAATATAAGAGTTTTTAGTGCCCTTATTCTGTCCATAGGATTTCATATTCTTATGGCAAATTCCAATTTTAAGCTTCAAGAATCTACGCCTTTACCCACTTACTCGGACTTAAATCTAATTCTTGATGAGGATAAGCCTATAAACCCCATTAAACGAATAATGGTTAGTCCGTCAGAGAATTTAAAAGAGGAAGCTCCCAAAAAGGAGACTAACTTACTGTCAGATAAGGACACCAACGTAGAAAGAGAGCAAATTAAAAGGGGACTGGAAGGCTCTCTGACGCCCCCAATAAAAAAGACTCCTCAGAAAGTAGAAGTACAAAAAGCCACTAAATCCAAACAGGAAGCAAGCGCTCTAAACAAAAAAGTAATCAAAGAAGGTAACAATCTTTTCATAGATCCTAGTAAAATCACGATGAATGAATTCCTAAAGGAACAAACATCTGAGAGTGCATCTAAAGCGAACGAGAAGTCAAAACAGAATAACGAATCTCTTATTGCCAGTATGGCTGGAATAGGCTCGGGGGGTAACTCAGACTTTCTTCCAGGTCTTCCAGATGGAGATATAACGATGCTTAATGCCAAGGCAGATAGATTTGCTGTATTTGTAAGAAGAGTCGCACTTCAAGTATTTTCTGCCCTTAGGCAAAGCAACTGGGTAGATCATCCACAACTAAGTGGTGGATTTCAAACGGAGGGAGTTAACATTAGAGCAACTTTATCTGCTGAAGGAGAATTTATCAAAGCAGAAATTCTAACCCCCTCAGGACTAGTCGTCTTTGATAATACTGTTCTAGCCTCGGTCAGGAAAGGTGCTTGGGATAGAAATCCACCCAAAGGAGCGCTGGCAGGTGACGGCACTATAAAGTTTATATTCCAATCTAAAGCATGGGTTAGATCTACGTCCCCAGGCAGAAAGAAACAATGGCTTCTATTAGGAACAGGCTTAGAATAGGTACTTAATTCTAAATAATACACATATTTTATTATACTTATTTACAGCCCATATAAAGAAGAGTAAATTCTAGGGCCAGTTTGTTGATTTTACTTTTACTTATTATTTATGCATCAGAAAAAGCGGGTTCTAATTCTCTCCCCGCAACCTTTTTTTATCCCTAGGGGAACGCCCATAAATGTGAGAGAAATTATCTTGTCTCTTTCTGAAGCTGATTACTTAGTAACATTACTTGCCTATCCATTCGGGGATAATCTAAAGATTAAAAATTTAGAGATCATACGATCTTCTAACTTTCCGTTTATAAAAAATATTAAAGCAGGTCCTTCTGTTGCAAAAATACTACTCGATATTTTATTCTTCTTAAATGCCATCAAGCTAGTGCTTAGTAAAAAATTTGATGTCATTCACGGAATTGAAGAAGGTGGATTGATGGCTGGTGCGCTGGCGATCATTCTTAAAAAGCCCTATGTCTTTGACGTAGACTCTTCTATGTCATCCCAACTTCAAGAAAGCGGATTTATCAGTTCAAAGATGATCCTTAAAGCCTTTGAAAAAGTTGAAGCATTTTTTATGCGTCGCGCTGCTAGCGTGATTACTGTTTGTACCGCTCTTAGTGAAGATGTAAAACGAATTTGCCCGGATGCAAATATTAGTCAAATTGAAGATTTCCCTATAGATGATCTAAATGAATCAGATTCTACTTCAATCAATCTAAGATCAACTTATAATATTACTCAAAACGAAAAGATCCTACTTTACGCAGGCAACCTTGAGCCTTATCAGGGAATTGACTTACTTCTAAAATCTTACGCTATCGTTAAAACCAGAAAAGATCTACCACTATCAAAATTAGTAATAGTCGGTGGATCGGAGAAAGATATTAGCAAGTATAAATCTCTTTCTAAGCAACTAAATATTGATGACTCCTTAGTATTTACTGGAATTTTAGCTCCCACATTAATGAGCGCAGTTCACTCTCAAGCCGATGTCCTAGCCTCTCCCAGAATCTCAGGAACTAATACACCTTTAAAAATTTATGGCTATATGAACTCAGGCAAACCTATTCTAGCCACTAACATCTTGTCCCATACTCAAGTTTTGAATGATAAAAACTCTTATCTAGCAGAAGCAGACCCCGATTCCTTCGCTAAAATAGTAGCAAAAGCTATATCCGATGAACCAAACTTAGTTTCAGAAAGGATCAATTTAGTTGATAATAGTCTGGAATTAATAAAAAATAAATATAGTAGAAAGAGATTCCATACTGATATTCAAACTGTTTATGCTTCAATTTTTAAAGTAGCCTAAAGAATGCCAAACACATTAGCATCTTCTACGATTGTCCCCCCAGATGTGGCATCATCCAGTCATGCCTATGCAAAAAGATTTTCTAGTTCCATAGGTGAGCATTTTCTAAAAATACAGGGAAACTGCTTAAAAGAAGTAACAAGTTCATTTTTTATGGATAATCCTAATCCGAGGGTTCTTGATCTTGGTGGGGGCCATTGTCAGCTGTTAGATTTTTACCTAAAGATGGGGTGCTCGATTACCATTCAAGGTAGCGATGAAAGAAGTTTTCAGAGAGCTATAGATCTTGGATATGATAAAAATCCTAATATTTCTTTTAGAATCTCACCTCTAGACAAGTTAAATTTTGAGGATTATGAGTTTGACCTAGTATCAGCTTTTAGACTTATGGCACACGTAAACAACTGGCGTAGTTTTCTTAAAGAAATGCTCAGAGTTTCCAAAGAAGGTATAGTGTTTGATTACGCTAAGCTTTATACAACGAACATTCTTAGCCCCCTACTATTTCAAATAAAGAAAAGCATTGAGGGCAATACCAGGCCGTTTTATTGTCAAAGTAAGGGGGAAGTTATAAAGGAACTTCGATCTCTTGGATGTAACTCTATTATTTCTAAAGATCAATTTGCCTTTCCGATGGGACTTCATAGACTGATTAAGAAACCTGAAATTAGCCAAAAGATAGAAGAGACTCTCAGTACTATCGGATTAGACTTTTTAAAGACTCCTGGAGTTGTTTTCGCCACAAAATAGGCAATAAAAAAGGGTGCTATTAAGCACCCTTTTAGACTTAAGATATATTAACTATCTCTTATCCGTC
>JBILFC010000013.1:0-23358 GCA_044351785.1 Bdellovibrionota bacterium | reverse complement strand
TAAGGAAGGTTGTAAGTCTAAATAATCTTACATAATTTCATATTGGGGAGTTTTTCTCCCCAATATCCTTTACTAGCTTCCAACCCACCTCATGAGTTCAAACAAATTTAATCAATTCTCAAAACTTGGCGCTGGCATCGGCCTCAGAGTCCCACATTACACCCATATTTTATCTCAAAAGCCTACTTGTGGCTTTTTTGAAATCATTTCTGAAAACTTCTTAGTAGATGGAGGCAGGCCTCTTGAAGTACTTGATCAGATTCTAGAACAGTATCAAGTTATAATGCACGGTGTTTCGCTTTATTTTGGCTCACCTGAAAAACCAGACAAAACTCACTTAAAGAAGTTAAAAAAATTAGTCAGAAGAACAAATACTCCTTGGATGGCTGATCACCTATGTTGGGGAAGTGTTGATGGTACTTTTACTCACGACCTACTTCCCTTACCCTATACAAAAGCAGTCTCTAAATCTGCAGCTGAGAAAATAAGATATGTACAAGATTTTTTAGAAATTCCTATTGCCGTTGAAAATCTTAGTAGTTACGCTGAATTTAAAGGCTCCACAATGACAGAGTGGGAATTTTTAGGTGAAGTGGTTGAAATGGCTGACTGCGGTATTTTAATGGATGTTAATAATATCTATGTTTCCTCGCAGAATCACAACTTTGACCCTAAAGTTTACGTAGATAATGTCATTCACGACCGAGTAGCTCAAATCCACATCGCAGGTCACTCTAAACTTGAAGATGTAATCATAGACACTCACGATAAAGCCCCAATACCACCTGTCTGGGAACTTTATGACTATGCGCTAAGTAAAGTTGGAAGAACTCCTACTCTACTTGAATGGGACGCTCATATTCCTAGCTTTGAAGAAGTTAAAAGAGAGGCAGACAAAGCTGAACTCAGGCTAAATACTATCTCAGGTGAAAATGGATAAAGATATTTTCAAATTAGACCAGATTGACTCTCAGGATGCTCTTTTAAATTTGCAAAGAACTTTTGCTGATATTATCAGAAAGCCTTTAGAAGCTAATGATAACATGAAGCATGATCCTAGAACCGAAGAGATGATACAGTCCAATGACAGAACTCCAGCTCATGGCAGGCTTCAGTTTTATGCCAGGCAATACTGGTGGCGCATTCAGGATTCTTTTGATGAAGACTTCAGGACAGTAAAAAAACTAGTTTCTAGTGAAAAGTATTTAACTCTAAGAGATGAATATTTAAATAGCTACCCATCTATTAGCTATACATTAAGACATTTAGGATCTAGATTCCCAAATTTCTTAAGAACAAAGGATCCATTATTAGCAGACGCTGCTGAATATGACTGGGCGAAGATGCAAGTATTTGAATCTAAGAGCCTAGTTCCGATTAACTTATCTGATGTTGAAGATCCACAGTTCCCAGAACATCCCTTATCCCTACAACCTTACGTTAAATTACTAGCCCTAGAATATCCTGTAAATGAAATTAACAGGTCTGAAATTGTTCATGAGGATAGATCTGCTAGCAATACGCTAGGTAAAAGAGAAAAATCATTAGAAGAAGAACCAACTCTTGATCTTAAGAAGTCACAAACCTATTTAGCAATTCACCGTTTAAACTCTAAGGTGTATTCAAAAATTCTCAACAAAGAACAATATGCTATTTTAACAAAATTTCAAGAAGGAATTTCCTTAACTTCACTAGAAGAGCATATTTCAGAGGATACAGTAAAAATTGTCCAAGAAAGTTTTAGCGAATGGATGGCCCTAAACTGGCTCTCACTTAAAAACCCAAAAGAAGAAGACTAATGAAAATACCTGCAATCGCAAAAACTCTATATACAAAATGGCTAGCACTTCTTGCTGAGCTTCAGCATGTTTTTCTCCTGATAATAAGACTTTATTGGGGATGGCAGTTTATACTTACAGGCAGAGGTAAATTCTTAAATATTGATAGAACAGTAGGATTCTTTTCCAGTCTTGGAATTCCCTTTCCAGAACTTAATGTTTATATGGCTGCAGGGACAGAATTTATAGGCGGAGCTTGTTTACTTTTAGGACTCGGGGCAAGAATTGTTAACATCCCGCTTATTGGCACAATGGTTGTGGCATATTTAACAGCACATACAGAAGAACTTATGAGTATCTACTCAGATCCTGATAAATTCCTACAAGCACCACCATTTTTATTTATGTTTGTGGCACTTATTGTTCTACTATTCGGTGCTGGTAAGTATTCGTTGGATCGATTAATCATTAGATAATAGAGAGTTACAATTAAAAAAGCTAAAAATTGACAGTTTTACTAGACTTAGTATAAATTCTCATGAAAATTATATCAGGGTAGAAGATTATGCCTCACTAGCCTATAGGTCAAAAGATCTATTGGCTGGTGGTAGCAAAGGGCTATTATCGTAGCCTATGAAGGTTTTTAAAAAAAGGGATACCCATGAATAACTTCAATTTCCTCGATTTCATTTTTGCTGGTGTGTCAACTCGTCGATCAGTTGAGCAGAATGAGTTGTCTGGGCGGGGGCACGGAAGGAAAGATACTATTCTTTCTGATTTTGAGCCTGAAAATTTGAATATCTTAGTTCGCCGCTCAGAAAGTCTTGTGATACCTAGTAGTTCTCCTTCAGTTCTAAGAACTCGAGGACTCTGGCAACTTGCATTCAGAGAACCCATGGTTAATACTCTAAAGAAAAGAGGGAATAAGCCAATTCATATCCATGAAAGTCGCATGGAATTGCTTATTCTTCTCACTTCAACTCTAGGCGCGCAACTTCTGACTTCACAGATGGAATCGGATGAAATTAGAGGAATGGTACTGGGTTCATTCGCGGAGCTTCAGACCAAAAATGAAAAAGACTCTTTCTTTGGCTTACCCTATAAGGGAGACCATAGAGTAGTATTTTTCAGAAAATCCTGGAGAGTCTTACTGACTTCTCTAGGTGATTGGGAAAGTCTAACACCATTATTTTCTAATATTCGACCCAGCGAAGCCATGCAAGCAGACCTGATCGCCGTTTTGGACAGCCTTTATGGTCTTCGCAGCGGGAAACAAACTTATAATGACGCTGAAGATCTGGCTTTCTTGACCGCTTTTCGCATGGCGGAATATGGACAAATACTTAGAATGCAAGAGTTAAGTGATGATGACTTCATCGACGAATGAAGGGTAATACAAGTCTGCAGGTTATGTTACTTTGCTACCATAACCTGCCACCAATATCATTTTCTATTCAATAACCACCCCCTTAAATTCATGTAAAGCCTTCTAGATACTGTTGATGAAAAATAGCCCTCTTGAATAGGAACAGAGAAAAAACACATCAATTAGGTATTCTCTCAGTAGCAGTCTGCAAATATACGTACAAGAAAGATAGGTCTAAAATGTAACATAATGCTAAAAATAATAATAAAAAAGAGATCGTATTTAGAATACTTTCTCTACAGATGACACTAATAATTTTAGAGCCCCTTACCACCAAGCCGGCCAAAGGGAGCATGGAACTTAATATGTACAATCCCTTAGCCATATCAAACGAACGCCATAAATAAAAATTATACGCGGCAAACACTATAGAAAAAATAAAAATACAGAGTAGTAAAGCATCTTCCTCAATTTCTGGCTTCAGGTAGGAAGCAGTTAATAACTGCTTACATGACTTAAATGACTTAATTATACCTAAAATCAGTAACCCTGAAGGTATAAGAGCAAATATAAAAATAAATCTACGAAGCCAATAAATCCATTCGGAATGAATAGCCCAAGCACGTGGCCAACCATCAAAACTTATCGAATTCAAGGAACCATATAACCTACTCCAAAAGCTTGTTCGATGCTCTTGAGTTAATTCGTAATTCCTTGTTAAATATGGATAAACCATCATATCCACAAATCGAAATTTAAAGTATCCATCAAATATAGATCTTAGACCTACATAATCAGTCGTAGTATTCTCCAAGAAATTTGGTCGTTGAGGTATTGCTGTTATACGCCACGGTGGAAATTGATTAGAAATAAAGGGATTATTATATTTTACATAATGGGGGTAATAGTTACCTTTAAAGAATGATATGGGCAAACTAACAACACAAATACTTAGAAGTAACAAAAGTGTCTTTCCAAACTCTGCTTTTATACGCCAACATTTGATCAATCTAAACATCAAATAGAATAGAATAGCAAAAACAAAAGCTAGATTCGTTCCCTTAGCGATAGGAGCTAGAGCAAGCAAGACGACTAACATGACACATTTTATCAAACTACCCTTTCTTATCCATCCAAGAAATAACCACAAGAACAATGTTGCTAACAGAATCGCCAAGCTATCATTAGTACCTTGGATATCACTGGAAACCATAGCAGGAAATACAGAAACCAACATTCCAAGGGGAAAATAAAGACGTCTAGGTAAAGATGACTTAAATACATACTTTAGAATTAAGAAGATAGTAGCTAATCCAAAAATTGAATTTAAGGATTGGGAGATATGAACTTGCGGAATCAAATCAACAATATGAAAAATCTTAAAAATAAGAGCGATAATCCAATGATATAAATGGCTGTGATAACATTGCCAACAATCTTCTTGAACTGGAAATTTATTATCGATAATAAATTTTGCAACATCGATATGATTATCATTAGACCATAAATTAACAGTTAAGAGGCATGCCCTTACAGTTATGGCAAAAAGGAAACAAGTGAAGAAAAGGAATATCTTACCTAATGAATAATTCTCTCTATCGTGCGTCATCAATAAGCCTAAATTTTAAACTATCATACCTACTATCTATAACAACCGACTCCTTCTTCTTGTCCTTTAATACAGCCAATTCTGGGGGTAGCTTAATTTCCTCTCCTATCACCGGTTCCACTTGATCTATAAACTTTGCTGGATGGGCAGTGGCAAGTACTATACCTGTGGAATCTTTAAAGTCAGTTTTATATTTAAGATAAGCTAACAAGCCGGTAGCGGTATGAGGGCACATGAGATAATAATATTCAGCATTGACTTCTTGAATACAGGATAGAATTTGTTCATCACTAAACGATGCTGACTTTATATCTCTCCTAATTGCTTCAATATCATTATTATAAAGTGCAGAAATTCTTTCAAGGTTACTTGGATTCCCTACATCCATTGCATTGGCTACCGTCTTTACTGAAGCTCTCGGTGTAAAGACTCCAGTATTTAAATAGTTCTCAAATACATTATTAGAATTAAGCGCAGAGATAAAACCATCTACTTTTAGTCCCATTTTTTTCGCAAATAGACCCGCGGTTAAATTCCCTAAATTTCCACTAGGAACAGAAAAAACTATATCCTTGGAACTTTTCTCTAACTGCGAAGCAGCATAGAAATAATAGAAACTTTGCGGAATAAATCTTCCTATATTAATAGAATTAGCAGAAGTTAGATCCAATTTTAAGTTCAAATCTTTATCAAGAAACGCTTCTTTTACAAGCCTCTGGCAATCATCAAAGGTGCCTTGCACCTCTAGTGCAGTAATATTTTCACCCAGAGTAGTAAGCTGTTGTTCTTGAAGTGGACTAACTTTATTACTCGGGTAAAGTATAACTACTTTAATTCCAGGCACCTTATAAAATCCACTAGCCACCGCACTACCAGTATCTCCAGAAGTAGCAACAAGTATAGTTAATTCTTTACCCTCATCTTTTCTATAAGCTGATAATATCCTTGCTAAAAACCTCGCACCATAATCC
Organism: Bdellovibrionota bacterium; assembly: GCA_044351785.1. GTDB lineage: Bacteria > Bdellovibrionota_C > UBA2361 > SZUA-149 > DAOLCO01 > JAIYCX01. The sequence goes on along the minus strand of JBILFC010000013.1, from coordinate 17,634 downwards.
TTAAAAGCTAGAGTAGGCCCATGAAAAAGTTCTAACACATATAAATTCTCTTCTAACTGAGTTAGAGGACATTTAAAATCATAAGCATCAGTCACTATCTTTTGAAGAGCACCCTCTTCTAAATCATCCGCAAAAAAAACTTTAGACACTTCTAAGGCTATCTCCTGAAAACTCCTACCTTTAATAGCATCAAGAAAAGACTGATTTAGCTCCGGCACAAATTCAGGCATAAATAGCCCTGAATCATTGGCTAAACCCTTGGAAGTTGCCTCCCTTGCACTATAAGCCTCCTCGCTATGCCTTGTGCTATAATATTTCATACCCCTCCAACAACTCTTTAATATTAACTTCTCCTCTCTTACTAAAAGAAATGTCTATAGTAATGTCTGCGTACTTATCGTAAAGCTTTCTACGGTACTGAACAAGATCAACGTAACAACGCTTTATAGATTCTAAATACTCCTCACCCTCCCTGGGCTGATATAAATGTTGCCATATTACTGGCTTCGGATCTATAAAATACTGCTCAATCATCCTATCTATATCGATATCTTCATATCTAAAATGAATTATCTTAGACATTGCTTTAAATTTTAGTATAGTATCCTCGGGAAGCAATACAAAACTTCCTGAGGTATCGATCACTGTGCTACGAGTGAATTGATTCTCCCCGAAGATGTTTAACATCACCTGATGTTCCAGATCTAAAAGTAACTTGTCTCTCCTAGCAAAGTCAGAATCACTAGGTGATCCATGCCAAGTAGCAATCTCAGGCAAGGTAAGTAGATTTATGTTCTCTTTTGAGTTTAACGCATGCAGAATTAATGTATCACAATCGATACGAGACCAAGCATAGTCTTTTTCAAGTACTCTAGAATAATGGCTCTTACCAGAGCCTGAAAATCCAATAAAAGTAAGTGCCATAATGAAAATCGCTATAAACCTTAATAATTATAATATTTAAGTCATAAAACATTTTAAAACCTCTTACTTTTAGTGTATTAAAGAGTCAACTAATAATCATTTTAAAGCATTATATATCACCGTGAAAAAGTTCTTTTTAGGCCTCTTAGTAGTATTCTTATTCGTTTTCATTCCATTAGGGACAGTGAAGTTCCTTCAGATCAGAACTGCCATGGCAGAAGGCGCTAAAATGGGTCCACCCGTCTCAGCTGTAAGTACAGTAATTGCCAAGAAACAACCTTGGGTGAGCGTATTTAAAACCGCTGGTACTATTAAAGGAGATCAAAGCTCCATTCTTAGTACTGAGGCAGTAGGACGAGTTTCTAAAATCAATGTCTCTGAAGGTCAACTAGTTGAAGCAGGAACAGTCTTAGTCGAATTAGATTCAGAAGTAGAAGAAGCGGAATACATGGGAGGAGTTGCACAGAGAGATCTTGCAGAAAAAGACTATACCAGATCAAAAGTACTTGTAACATCCAAAGCAATTAGCTCGGAAGAATTTGATAAATCTAAACTTACCTATGAAAGCTTAAAAGCCGCTGCTGAAGCACTAAGAGCAAGACTAGAAAGAAGAAAAATTGTTTCTCCCTATCAAGCAAAGGTTGGAGTAATTAGAGTTAATCTAGGTGACTACGTGAAGGAAGGGACTGAAGTAGTTGCAATTCAGAATGAAGATAGCCTGTATGCTGTATTTAGCATGAATCAAGATACGTTAATGAGTTTAAAAATTGCGAATTCTAATAATGTTCAAGTAACGCTAAACCCAATAGGTGGCAAAGAACTTATAGTAACTACCTTAGCTTCAGTTGATCCGATTATAAATAATCATACCAAAACTGCTCTAGGAAAAGCTTTCATACCTAAGGAATCGCTCACTAAGGTCATTAGCGGAATGTCAGTAGGAGTGGAAATTAAATTAGCAGAGACACAGAATGTAATTTCAATACCAACCTCCAGCATATCATTTGCACCCTTTGGTGATAGTGTATACTTAGTTGAAGCATCTAAAGGCAATGCTGAAGACGGAACTCCCCTACCACAAACAGCAAAGCAAACCTTTATTAAAGTATTAGAATCTAGAGGGGATCTTAGTGCTGTAATTTCTGGGCTTGAAGAAGGGCAAGAAATAGTTTCCAATGGAACATTTAAACTATTTCCTGGCGCCCCAGTAAAAGTAAGTAATAGTATCAAACCAAGTGAGGAATTAAATCCTACTCCAGAAAATTCATAGTTCAGAAGAATAATTAACATGAAAATAACCGACATTTTTGTAAGACGGCCAGTCCTAGCAATATCTATTAATATTATAGTTCTGCTAGCTGGCTTTAAATCAATCTCTTTTTTACCAACAAGACAATATCCAAAGAGCGATCTATCTGTAGTAACTGTGAATACTACATATGTCGGAGCAGATGCTGACCTAGTGAGAGGTTATATAACCACGCCTCTGGAAAAAGCTATCGCAAGTGCTGATGGAATAGACTACTTAGAATCTAGTAGCGCTAATAGCATAAGCACTATTAAGGCAAACCTACTCCTTAACTACCCAGTTAGTGAGGCTCTAACTCAAATTCAGTCTAAAGTATTAGAAGTAAGGCAGGACCTTCCTCCTGAGGCTGAGCTACCAATTATAAATGTTGAAAGCGCAGATAACCAATTTGCCTCAATGTATATGAGCTTTTCATCTGACGTACTTGATCCAAATCAAGTTACTGACTACTTAGTGAGAGTAGTACAACCAAAACTTTCTTCATTACAAGGCGTTCAAAAAGCGGATGCACTTGGGGCAAGAACATTTGCCATGAGAATCTGGCTAAAGCCTGAAGTTCTCTCAAGTGCGAACTTAAGCGTTGAAGAAATCAGGCAGGCGCTAATTAGAAACAATTACCTTTCAGCAGTTGGCCAGGCCAAGGGCTCAATGGTAGTCACTCCTTTAGCAACTAACACTGATCTAAGAAGTAAAGAAGAGTTTCAAAACTTAATTATTAGAGAAGACGGTGAAAACGTAATGCGACTCAGGGATGTTGCTGAGGTGGAACTTGGAGCAGAGAAATACGATAATGATACTCTCTTTGGTGGGAAGCCTGCTATATTTATGGGTATTTGGGTTCTTCCTAATGCTAATAGCTTAGAAGTTATTAAGAGAGTTAGAGAGGCTATCCCTGAAATCCAAGCGAACGCGCCTCAAGGTCTTTCTATAGAAATTCCATATGATGCTACTAAATATATTGATGATGCACTTCATGAAGTTATTAGAACCTTAACCGAAACGGTCTTTATTGTAATTCTAGTCATTTTCGTATTCATGGGTTCTTTTCGATCTGTATTGGTCCCAGTTATCGCTATACCCCTATCCTTAATTGGAACTGTTAGTTTGATGGTGATGTTTGGTTTCACTATTAATCTTCTTACTTTACTAGCAATTGTTCTTGCAGTTGGTCTGGTCGTAGATGACGCTATTGTTATGTTAGAAAATATTGAAAGGAATATTAAAGAAGGGCTAAGTCCTATAGATGCCGCTCTGAAGGGAGCAAGAGAACTAGTAGGACCAATTATTTCAATGACCATCACACTTGCAGCTGTATATGCCCCAATTGGAATTCAGGGTGGCCTAACAGGAACTCTTTTTAGAGAGTTTGCTTTCACCCTAGCAGGCGCTGTTATAATTTCTGGATTTGTAGCACTTACACTATCACCTGTAATGTCTAGTTTACTACTGCATTCTGGAGAAAAACCTACTAAATTACAAAATGCAGTAAACAACTTTATGGATAAGCTTTCCTTAAATTATGGAAACCTACTACGTACTTCCATTAAAAACTCTAATTTCATTTTAGGTGGCACACTTTTACTAATGCTGATGATGCCACTATTTTATATGTTTTCGGCCAAAGAACTAGCACCGAGGGAAGATCAAGGTGTTGTATTTGGCATTGTTCAAGGAAGCCCTAACGCTACTATTGAACAAACGAGGCCTTATACTAAAAAAATGCAAGAAGCCTATCGCTCAATACCGGAGTACAAAACCTCTTTTCAAAGTATTGAGTCCAATGGTGGCTTCTCGGGAGCAGTACTAAAGCCCTGGAGTGAAAGAAGTAGAACAGCACAAGAAATCTCCATGGACCTAGATCAACGAGTTAGTGATATTCCAGGTGTAAGAATTATCATGACTACTCCTCCCCCACTTCCTGGTGGAAGAAACTTTCCAGTTGAAATGGTCGTATCTAGTACCGATTCCGCAGAAAAAATGTTGCCACTATCATTTGAACTAATTGAAGCAGCCTTTGCTAGCGGAATGTTCATGTTTGCGGATTCTGATCTAAAGTTTGATTTTCCTAGGTCAGTTATTGAGTTTGATAGAGATGCAGTTAGTAAAATTGGAGTTAATCTTCAGTCCGTAGGAAGCGAGATTTCAACCATGCTCGGGGGTAACTATATAAATAGATTCTCGATGGACGGAAGAAGTTATAAAGTCATACCGCAAGTAGAAAGGTCTAAACGCTTAACAGCTGAAGATATTTTATCCCTTCCAGTAATGACACTAGGCGGTCAGAGCATTCCTCTTAGTGCAATTGCAAAGTTAAAAAAAGATGTTCAACCTAGATCCTTAAATAAATTTCAACAATTGAATTCATTCACTATTATGGGGCTACCAAGACCTGGAGCTTCCATTGACGATGCACTCACTGCTCTTGAGAAAAAGGCGAAAGAAATATTGCCTTTTGGTTATCAAATTGACTATCCAGGCGAATCGAGACAACTCAGAAAAGAAGGAAGTTCTCTTGTTCAGACTATGTTTTTGTCTGTTCTGTTTATTTACTTAGTACTTGCAGCTCAATTTGAAAGTTTTAGAGATCCTTTCATAATACTTCTTGGTTCAGTTCCATTAGCCTTGGCAGCAGCTCTGCTTTTCCCTTTTCTTGGGTTTACAACGATGAATATATACAGTCAGGTTGGCTTAGTAACCTTGGTAGGATTAGTGTCTAAGAATGGGATTCTAATAGTAGAGTTTGCGAATCACTTAAAGGAAGAAGGTAAGTCAAAAATTGAAGCAGTAATTGAAGCAAGCGTATTAAGACTTAGACCTATTTTAATGACAAGTATCGCAACTGTTGTCGGGCATTTCCCATTAATTTTAGCAAGTGGTGCAGGTGCAGCCGCTAGAAATAGTATAGGAATAGTACTAGTAAGTGGTATGTTCATGGGTACCATCTTCACACTTTTCATAGTACCATTAATTTATGCCCTCGTTTCAAAAGGCAGTAAAGCTAGCAAAGTTGAACAGCCAATAAATCACTTTAGACCAGAGAATAAAATTTTAAGTAGACAAGGCCTGTAATATGAAATCTTTAACTATGATTAATAAGTTGATCAGCTTATCCATTCTTCTGAGTTCTTGCTCTATAGGCCCAGACTTTAAGACACCTGAGACAACACTTCCAGAAGCATATTCTAGAGCTAGATTAAGTAATGAAATTCAACCCCTACTACCCAAGGCTGAAACTGAAATAGACGAAACTACTTGGTGGACATACTTTAATGATGAAGATCTTAATCAGTTGGTAATTAAAACATCTACAAACAATTTAAGCATTGCCTCAGCATTAGAAAGGATCGATGAGGCATCAGCAAGAACTAGAGGTACATACTTTGGACTAATTCCTCAATTTGAAATTAACAGCCAGTATGTAAAGAATAAAACGGCGGCGGCTAGATTTCCAGGGATTGCAAGAGATGGAATTCAATTTGAGATCTATAGCCTTAACGCTCAGACAACCTGGGAAGTAGACTTATATGGTAAGATAAGAAGACAAATTGAAGGCTCTCAAGCTATGAGAGATAAGACAGTCTATACCCTAGCTGATTTACTGAGAGTTCTTCAAGCTCAGATTGGCACATCTTATATCGAACTTAAAGGTCTACAAAAGAAAAAGGACGTTATTGATAGCACTATCAAGAATCAAATAGAGATATTTAATCTTACCCAGTCTAGATTCGATCAAGGACAAGCATCACCTATTGACCTTGAAAGAGCTAAAGCACAGCTTGAAACCTCAAAAGCTAGATCATTTGAGGTAAAGGCTCTTATCGATGCTCTTACAGCAAGGATTTCTACCCTTACTCAGGAGCCACTTAATGTGGTCGAAGAAAAATTAAGTAAAAAATTAGAACTCCCTAAATATTCTGGACCAGTTTCTATTAGTTCACCCTCTGAGCTTATATTAAAACGACCTGACATTAGAATTGCGGAAGAAGAAGCTCATCTTGCTACTACAGATATAGGCGTTTCGTGGGCTAATTTCCTACCACAGGTTTCATTTACTGGTACTCTTGCAAGAGATGCTAGGGACCCTGCGGATTGGAGTTCAAATGCTGCTTCCGCTTATAACTATGGACCACAAATTAGCTGGTCTATTTTAAACCTCGGTACAATAATTAATCAGTTAGATGCTTCCAAGGCTGGAGCTAAGGCAAGTGTGTTAAATTATCAGTCAGTTGTAGTTCAAGCGCTTGAAGAAGTAGAAGTTTCCTTATCCAATCTAAGCTCAGAACAACACCGGGCGAAACACCTAGAAAATGCATTAACAGCCAATAAAGAAGCCTATAGAATCGCTCAACTTCAGTATAATGAAGGCATTTTAGCTTATGCGGATCTACTACTTATTGAGCAAGAAAGATGGCAGGCTGAATACGATCTTATAGATTCAGAAACTAAAGTCTCTGCCAACTATATTGCACTATTTAAAGCACTTGGTGGGGCGTGGAAGGAAGAAGTTTAAGCCTCAACCTTCCTACAGACTATAATATTCCTTACAGTTGCAACCACCGGAACTGCGAAGACCACCCCTAAAAGACCAAAAGCACTACCACCAACTAGAAGTGAGAATAAAACCACTCCTGGGTGTAGTCCCGTAGACTCGCTCATAATCTTTGGAGTAATTACATTTCCCTCTAATGCCTGAACACAAACAAATGCAATAACAGGAGCTAGGATAGAAGCACCAGCAGGATCAACACTTAAATTCATTAATATCGATGTACAAAGTCCTACAACAAGCCCAGCATAAGGAATTACAGAAATAATACCAGATAATATTCCGATAGGAACTGCATTAGGGACCTGAGCAATTAGAAGAGCAATGGAATAAAGAACCATTAAGATACTTGCCACTAAAAACTGAGCCTTACTATATCTAATAATAGTCTCGTCAACTGTAAGAGCTAAATCATGCACAGTAGCTCGAAACTTAAGTGGGATAGATCTTAGTGCAGAGCGATTAAATCTATGCCAGTCCTGACTTAGATAAAACACGAAGATAGGAACCAGCAAAAGATTTAGAACAGTTAAACCGAATGAATAGCCAGCAAAGATAGTTTGCAATAAGCCAGAGAAAACTGCACTAAGGTTTTCTTGGTTAAGATGCTTTTTCCCGTAGCTAACTAAAAGAGCTAATAGCTCTTCCCTCTTGGGAAGGTCAAAGCCAACTAACAAAGACACCTTCTCTAGCTGAGTCACCAACCTCTCTGGTAAACTTACATTCAAAGTACTTAAAGTGGAAGCTATGTTAGAAATCAGCGGTGGGAAGATCCACAAGAATAAAGATACAACAACAGTAATAATTGTCACGCAACCAGCTACCGCAATAACCCCCGGAGGAATTCTAAAGTATTTATACCCAGCCCTACGCACACTAATCACCAATGGCCTAAGTAACATAGAAATCCCATAACTCAACAGAAGCAATCTAAACATCTGAGGCGCTAAATTAAAAAGGAAATATATTCCTAATAGCAGACATAGAACTAAGAAATAGTCCCTACCTTCTATTAGTAACTTTCTAATATATTCTATTGTTTTCTGTAATTCCGATTCATGCTCAGCTGATGTATTCATTATTGTATCCTATCTGAAACTTACCACATGCGCACCGAATAACCGCTCTAACTCGATGCAAAATTCCTCTGAAGGTGAAATTTTATAATCATCAGGTAAGCTCATTATAACTTCACTATGCTTCGCCTTCTTTATAGAAACTTTCACCTTACAAGTTCCCTTATACTTATTAAGAGTTTTCTTTAAGTCAGATAACGTACTCGGAGTAATCAGATCATCCTTTAATACAATATGTGCTTCTTCTGCGGAAGAATCACGAATATCCGCTAAAGCACTGAGCTCATTCGCCACTAAAACAACTCGTTCATCTGATACATCTACTCTAGCTTTTAATAATAGTGGCTCCTCTGAATTTAATAACTCATGGACCTTCTTATAAGTGTCAGGCCATACAAGTACTTCCATAGTACCCTTAAGATCTTCTAGAACAAAGCTAGCATACCTATCACCTTTTTTGGTATTCTTAAGCTTTAAGATAGTAACCACACCAGCTACTACGACATTAGAACCATCTTGCTTAGTCCTAACAGCCTCAGTAGAGGCTACACCTAATCTAGATAACTCCCCACTAAACCTCTCTAAAGGATGACCAGAGAGATAAAATCCTAAAGCCTCTCTCTCCATTGAAAGCTTTATATTTGTAGGCCATTCACTCATACCTTTTGAAGGTAAAATTGCCTTATCGGAAGTTGCCATATCAACTTCTTCTGAGAATAAACTAAGTTGGTTGGAAGACTTTTTATTAGCAATTCTAGCCCCAGCACTAACAAATCCGTCTACATGCTTAAACATATCATGCCTAGTAGCCTGAACCCAGTCAAAGGCACCTGCTTTAATAAAAGACTCTAAAGTTCTCTTACCTATTCCTACCTCATCTAATCTAGCACAAAAGTCTAAAAGACCAGTAAATGGCCCACCCTTCTCCCTCTCACTAATGACCCTCTCTACAATCTTCTCACCAACACCCTTAATCGCTGCAAGACCGTATACGATACTGTTCTTAACAACTGTAAATCCAACTCCACCGAAATTTACATTTGGTGGCAATACAGGAATTTTCAATTCCTGGCATTCTTGAAGATTCTTTAAAGTCCTATCAGTATCACTCATTTCAAAAGTCATTAGGGCAGCCATTAACTGCCTCGGGAAATGTGCTTTTAAATAAGCCGTTTGATATGAAATTAAAGCATATGCAACTGAGTGACTTCTATTAAATCCGTATCTTGCAAATGTTTCCATCTGATCAAAGACTGAAATAGCAACATGCTCAGGAATTTTTCTTTTACTAGCCCCAGTTAAGAAAAACTCTCTCTGCTTAGCCATTTCCTCCGGCTTCTTCTTACCCATCGCCCGCCTTAACATATCAGCTTCAGCAAGTGAGTATCCACCCATGTCTCTTGCTACAGAATAATACCGTATGTATCTTTTAAGATTGGTTGTAGAACTGGGTGAAGATATACAACGGGCTCTCTGCCGTGTTTACGATTTATGTAATGGTCGACCATCCCAGCATCTAATGGACCAGGTCGGTATAATGCTAAAATCGCCACCAGATCTTCAAAGCAGTTAGGCTTTAATCTAGTTACCATTTCTGTAATACCGCTAGACTCTAATTGGAATACTCCAATTGTCCGGCCACTAGAAACCAATTTAAAAGTTCTTGGATCATCAAGCGGAATAGAATTAATGTTTAACCAATGCTTCTTATCCTGATGCCCTTTAAGTTCATCTATCAACGTAAGCGCGCGATCAATAACAGATAAAGTCTTAAGACCTAGAAAGTCAAACTTAACTAAACCAATTTTTTCAACCCAGTTCATAGAATACTGGGTTACAATCTGCCCTTCTTTATCGAGCATTAATGGTAGATATTCAACTATCGGCTTATCCGCAATAACCACACCCGCAGCATGCGTACTTGTATGCCTACTTAAGCCCTCTAGCTTTAGAGCTAAATCTATCAGCTCTTTCCCCTCACCTTCTGCGTATTCCTTGAGTTTCTTCTCCATCTGCAGGGCTTCAGTCAGAGGATAATCAAATCCTTGCCTTGGAGCGGGAATAAGTTTAGCTATCCTATCAGTTTCAGCGAAACTAAATCCAAGAACTCTACCAACATCTCTAATTGCAGCCTTGGCTTTTAAAGTTCCAAAGGTTAGAATTTGCGCAACCTTATCCTTACCGTATCTTTCACATACATACTCAATAACCTTCTCACGCCCGAAGATACAAAAGTCAACGTCTATATCAGGTAAGCTTACACGATCAGGATTTAAAAATCGTTCAAAAAGAAGTGAATACTTAATTGGATCTACTTCAGTAATATATAATGCATAAGCTACAAGTGAACCCGCAGCACTCCCTCTCCCAGGTCCAACTGGAATTCCATTTTCCTTGGCCCAACGAATAAAATCAGAAACCACCAAGAAGTATCCAGCAAATCCCATTTTAAGGATACAACTGAGCTCCATCTCTAACTGAGCCTTGTACTCCTCTCTTCTAGGATCATCTAATGGGAATTTTAATTCCGTAAAGCGCTCTTCTAAACCTTCTTTTGAATTTGCTACGAACCTGTCCTCGATAGTCTCGCCTTCTAACTCATAGGCAGGCATGTAGTGCTTAGAGAAATCGAATTCGAGATTACACCTATCTGCAATCTCAGTAGTCATTCCTACAGCTTCTCTAAAAGCAGGTAGCCCCTGAATCATTTCATCGTAAGATTTTAAATAGAGCTGTGCATTCTCGTGTTTAATTCTTGTAGGATCTGTAATTAACTTCTGAGTAGAGATACACATCAACACTTCTTGAGCATGATGGTCTTCTGCACTTAGATAGTGACAATCATTAGTAGCCACCGTTGGAAGGCCAAGGTCCTCTGAAAGCCTTTTTATCATCTCATTATGGGCCTTCTGCTCAGGGATCTCGTGCGGCTGAACTTCTAGATAATACCTACCTTTAAACATCTCAGAATATTTAATCGCAAGGTTTCTAGCCCCTTCATAGTCACCCTCTAGAGTAAAGCTAGCCAATTCTCCTGCAATACATCCACTTAAACAAATTAGGCCTTTATTAAAATTTTCTAGAAGTTCATGATCTACACGAGGTTTAAAGTAAAACCCTTCCATGTATCCTAAGGTTACGAGCTTACATAAATTTCTATAACCCTCGATATTAGCTGCAAGTAAAGTTAAGTGATAATTTTCATGCTGACCACCAGTTTTTATAAATCTACCTTTTCCAGCGATGTAAACTTCACAACCTACTATAGGTTTGATTCCAGCTTCAGTCGCATACTGATAAAATTCGATAGTACCGTGCATACTACCATGATCAGTAACAGCTACTGATTGTTGACCAAGGGTCTTAGCTTTCTTAACAAGTTCTTTTATTTTTATTGCACCATCAAGGACGCTGTACTGACTATGAAGATGAAGATGGCAAAATTGGGACATTTAAAAAGATGATTGGTTAAACGTTCTATTATTATACTTATTTATCTTATTTAAGCAGGAATTGAAAACTTTGTAACAAACATCCAATTCCCTCATCCCCAACCCTTCTCCCAGAGGTAGAAGGGCGAGTTTTAAAATATACTCAAGAAACATAAGAATATGATCCCCCTTCTCCATTTTGGGAGAAGGGGCTAGGGGATGAGGGAATGATATTTACCATCTAACATCCTATAATTATTTTACCCCTCCCACCTTTTTCTTAAACTCCGGAGCCATGGAGAACCTCGGGCTCAAAACACTCTTTTTTGATGTGGAAATACCCTTTTCACTTTTTGAATACTTCTCTTGCACATAAAACCTACCAAAGTCAGGAATACTAGTACCTTTCTTCTCGATTAGACGATTAATAATCTCACCAAAAGTAAGATCGATAATACCTGCTGCCTGAGTCCTAGAGATACTAGCCTCATCTGCTACCGCATTAACTAATTCTTCATAAGAAGATAATTCGGCTCTTATATTAGTCCCACTAAATAAAAGTACTGTAGTACTTATTTTATAAAAATTGATGTATTTCATGTCCGATAAATTCTTTATATTTTTGCCCTTACTTTATTCTTATCGTATTTTCCCATTAAATATTTCATTCTAAGTCTACAAAATGTCCCTCAAGAATAAAGCCCTAATAATGGGCATACTAAATATAACTCCCGACTCCTTTAGTGATGGAGGCAAATATACAGATCCTAGAAAAGCGTACCTACAAATTGAATCCTTAATACACGATAAAGCAGATATAATTGACATCGGTGCTCAAGCAAGTGGCCCCAACAGCATAAAAATAACTAGAGAAGAAGAACTACAGAGACTTAAAAACTTCTTAGAAGTAAATCCTCTTAATAACTTTTATAATAAAATAATCTTCTCCCTAGACACCTATCATTCAAGTGTCGCAGAATACGCTCTAAGAAGCGGCTTTAAAGTAATTAATGATATTTCTGGCATGCGTTTTGATAAGTGTATGATCAACATCATTAAAGACTATCAAGCTCAAATTGTCATAATGCATTCAAAGGAACATGCCCAGTCCCCTCACGCTACAAGAGAAGAAAAGTCTTACGAAGATATTATAATCTCCGTAAAAGATTTTTTTAACGAAAGAATTGATTATGCATTGGATTATGGACTTAAAGAAGATCAGATCATACTAGATCCTGGGATGGGCATGTTTATAAGTCCCGATCCAGTATATTCAGTTGAATTAATTGAGAGAGCTCACGAACTTAAATCAGCTTTTAAAGATTATAAGTTACTATACGGTGTATCTAGAAAGGGATTCATTAAAACTATCACTGGCGAAGAGAACCTAGATATGGCATCTAAAATTATAGAAATTAAATTAATAAACCAGGGCATAGATATTATCAGAACCCATAACGTAAAAATGTTAAATGACTAGAACATACATCATTGCCCTAGGTGGAAACATCGGAAACACTTCAGAGATTTTTAATAAAGCGATTGAGCTTATAAATTCTAAGATTGGTGTGGTTAAGAAATTCTCTTCTCTTTATAAGTCCAAACCACTTCCCACCACTCATGGCATTAAACAAGATCCATACTTAAATGCGGTCCTAAGTCTAGACTCTTCGCTAGATCCAATTGATTTGCTAAGAAGTCTTCAAAAAGTTGAAGAAGAATTAGGTCGAGACAGAGAAAACTATGTCTACTGGGGACCTCGAACTATCGATCTGGATATTATTTCTGCAGGAGATTTAAAAATAAATACTGAACCACTACAAATTCCGCACCCCAGAATGCTAGAAAGAGATTTTGTATTAATCCCCTTACAAGAAATTGACGAAACCTACGTACATCCAATAACTCTCATTGATATAAATACCATAGTTAAATCACTTAGAGATGATAACTGCTTTATAGAATCTAAATTGAAGGATTGAGTTGAAAATTCTAATCTTAGAAACAAAACTACCTGTACTTCCAGAAAAGCCGGGGAATCCGAGAACATTCTGTTTCGCTAGAGAACTTAGTAAAAAGCACGATGTTTATCTACTAGTTATCCCTGAACATGATATTGAAGAAGACCACCTGAATTTAATTAAGGCAACAGAAGTTTTTAAAAGCGTTTCTATATTCAAAAAGTCTAATCCTAAGAGAAGTATTCTTAGAAACCTACTCCACTCGCTCCTTAATAAAACTCATACTGATCTCAGCATCAAAGATCCAGAGTATTTAAAAGAAGCTGAAGAATTTGCTAAGAATACTTTTTATAATACTAACTCTGATATTCTTTTTTCAGTAGGAATAGCTACTTCGCAATTCATAGATCATTCACTTCCTACTGTCCTAGACCTTTGTGATTCACTATCTCTTTTTTCATCTAGAAGCTTAGAAAAATGTAATTCCCTTAAAGAACGTTTTTTAACTTATACAAGCTATTCGTCATTTAAAACACTTGAGAAAGATGTCGCTAGTAAATTTAAGAATATTATTTTCGTATCTGAAATTGATAGAGACTGGTTTCAGAATCTAACCGGCCATAAAACATCTAAAGTTGTTCCACTTGGCATAGATCTAGACTATTTTAAATCAGACAACCTTAAGAATAAGAAAAATATCATTAGCTTTACCGGGGTCATGGACTATGAACCGAACAAAGATGCGGGGCATTATATTCTTAATGAAATATTTCCTTTAATTAAAGCTCAAGTTGCTGATTCAGAAGTTCAGATAGTGGGTAAAAACGCCGATAAGGTTGGACTAAAATGTGGCGAGGCTATCTCTATTAGGTCCGATGTGCCAGATATAAGACCATATCTTCACTCTGCTAAATTATATCTCTGCCCTTTGAGAATGGGGGCGGGAACCAAGAATAAACTTCTAAGTGCAATGGCTTGTAAGGTGCCTATAGTAGCCACTCCATTAAGTATAGAAGGCATGGGACTTATAGAGGATGAACATTGCTTAATTGGAAAGACAACTGAAGAATTGGCAGAGATATCGGTTATCCTGCTCACCAATAATGAACTAAGGGAAAGACTCTCTATAAATGCTTACAACCTAGCTACAGAAAATGCCTGGTACAAGGTCACTGAGATGTTGGAAAAAATATTACTTACCGCTGCTCAGCAATAAGTTTCCTGATCTTTGTTCTGACCACATCATCAATCTGCCTAACACCAAATTTGGCTTTTTTAATTTCATCCAATAACTCTTCTACCTCATAAGGATCTATTGAAATATTGATCCCTTGTTCGGAAAGAGTCCATAAGGCGCTATCTAAGCGTCTTTGTAAAAGTTCTCTTATAGTTTCTACGGATAAAGATTTAAATACAAAAATCTCATTGATTCTACCTAAAAGTTCGGAACGAAAAGTTCCAGTAGATTCTACCGCATTTTTAATATCAAGCGAGTCTAGCTTTTCTAAACCTTCAGTAGAGCTTAAAAGATTTGACGTCATAACAATAATCGTCTCTCGCATATCGACTTTCTGATTAGAAGATCCATCTACAATATACCCTTCATCAAATACAGGTAAAAATGCATCCCATATCTTTTCATGAGCCTTTTCTACCTCATCAAGTAGAATTACAGACCTAGGGCTTCTAAGTACTGCTCTTGTTAACTGCCCACCTTGTTCATATCCAACATACCCAGGAGGAGGCCCATAAAATCTATTAGCCTGATGGGCGTCAGAAAACTGCCCCATATCAAATCTAATTAGAGCATCCGCTGATCCATAAACAGCCTCTGCAAGCGCTCTAGCAGACTCTGTTTTACCAACACCTGTAGGACCCAAAAATAGTAAAACGGCATAAGGAGCATTCTCTTTACCGACCTTAATTCGCGCACCCGCCATTCTGGCAATTTCTTTTAAAGGCTCAATTACGTGCTCTTGACCTACAATTCTATCGAATACCTTTAAACCTTGAGATTTGTTCTTTGCACTAGTACCGAAGCGTTTTCGTTTTTTTGGCGCTGAATATCCCTTTTCCGCCGATGAAACTACATCTCCTGAATCAATAGTTAGAATTATACTTACTACAATCACTAATAATACTACTAAGCATTGACTAGGACCAAGCTGATTCTGCAGTCCCTTAATAATACCCACAGTTAAATCAGCAGACCACCATATTGCTAAGACAACAACTAAAGGTGCACCAACTCTAACTTGAAGTTGCCAATCTTTCGCCTCGTAAAATGAAAGCCCAAGATGGGTAAAAAATATGCATGCTAATACCCCTACTATTGGATAGTCACCTACCCACACTTCACCATTAAGTCTAAATAGAAAAAGATTAACAAACCAAACAAGAAAGGAATACCACATCAACGAGAATAATTTCTCACCAATATCTGATCCTATGCTTGATTCTGAACTCATAAAACTAACTTAATCTTACTTATGCTGCTTGCTGACTAGAATTAGCTTTTTCGCTCCGAAGATGCAAGGTATAATCTAAATAGGCAAATGTAGCCTGAATATTATCTGAATTACTATATACATAAGCTAAAAAGAAATCTGTTATAGTAGCATTTCTCTGAGCTATTTCTTGAGCTACCTTCAAGACTAAGGGTGCTCTAAGTTTATTCTCCTGCTCAAATGCATCCCACCAACGCTTAGCATCACCTGTTGTATTTACCCAGTCTAATGATTCTTCTTTTAATTTCTCCAGAGCAAGCCATAGCTCTTCTTCACTCATAGGGTCAACAGGCTTCCCATCTTTATTTACTAAGGCTTTAGCTGGATCTACTTTTATTTCATCCTCGATATAAGCAATCGGGCTTTCTCTTAAATGTATTTCTTGTTTAGAATTGTTAAACTCCGACATCCTCTCCTTCATAGAAGGAATTTTGTAGTATGGAGTTAAATGACCTTGAAATACTGGAGTCTCAGGCATAAAAAAGGTCGCCTGATTTCCTGGAGGTCGTCCTATTTCACCAGGAGTAAGTACTGCTCTTTGTTGTACTTGCTCATTTATTCCAGCATTTCTACTTGCAAAATTTTCAGTAATCTTTCTATTCTGGCCTTTAGAAGTAGTCTTATATCGAATCGTCATAATACCAGACTCTTTAGATGCCCACTCAGAATCCATGTAATCTAGGGAAGGCATGAAGATCTTAGTACTGAAACCTGAAAGAACTGATTCCCAGTCTTCACCGTAATTACCTTTGATCTGACCAATTGACTGAATAGCAGCTACGATTGATACGTTTCTAGATCTTAATGTGTTTAACTTAACATGAATATCAGGAAGTCTACCAAGAGCACTCGCGAATTCGTCGATCACTAGTCCTACTGGTCTTGGAAGAGTTTGTCCAGGACATTCTTCAGCATACTTAGTAAGATATCTAAGCAATTCCACCACGATAACGTTAGCTAGAGGTCTAAGCATCTTTAACTCAGATTCTCTTAGTTCCACTACGAACAGAGTAGGCTCTTTAATAATCTTTTCAATATTTACTTCATCTAAAAATGTTGTAGACCTAATAGCCAATAAATCCCATGCTTGAAGTCTCATGCTTAGTTCTGACATAATAGTATCAGCATTCTGAGATCCAGATCTAGCTAGTTCAACGAAAGCTTTAGAGGTTCTGATAGCTTCAGGATGAGCGTCTAGCCAATCACAGAGGTAATGCATACCCTTACTTACAAGTTCATGAATTCTTGGCATTGATAGTCTTTCATTAGGATCGGATAACAATCCTACCATTAAAGCATTTAAAACTTGAAGCGCACTATTTCTAAAGAATGGGCTATCAGATTTAGAATTCGGTTCATCAGTAGCCATGATTACAGAGTTTGCAATTAGTTTACAATCTGTATCAGATTCAACTTTAGCTAAAATGTTCCAACTTAAACTTCTAATAGTATCAAGTGGGTTAAATAAAACTAAGTTCTTATCTGGATTATATTTCTTAGTCATACCAGATAACTTGTGCCACATTTCTTGTTTAGAATCGATAATGATCGTTGAACGATGTGGACAAAGGCAATCGTTATATAAAATTGGTAGAACTAATTTAGTTGTTTTACCACTACCAGTTTTAGCAACGATTAAGATATGTCTATTTCTTTCTGCATTAGGGATAACCAGAGTGCCTTCTTTTACTACCTGCCCTGTTGCCCCTCTAAGATCACTTACTGGTAAAATTGTATCGTACTTATTTACTTTATTAAGCCAGCGCTTAATTTGCTGAGCAGTGGCTAGATCAGAAGAACCCAGTTCATTCGTTTTAGATCTAAGAGGTCTTACCCAGTCAGAAGATTTTCCTAACAATTCTAAAATACTACTGAAAGAA
>JBILFC010000249.1:0-4567 GCA_044351785.1 Bdellovibrionota bacterium | reverse complement strand
AGAGCGTTCCATTCCATTAAGAACATGTAATGATCGAATTTTTATGAACAGGGTACGGCCTTGTTTACAATATCAGATTAAGCGTTGCTCTGGACCTTGTTGTATTCCAGTATCGAAAGAAGATTATAAAGCCTGGATTCAGCAAGCAATTAGTCTTCTGAAGGGTAATACGGAAGATGTCATTGCAGATTTTAAGAAGATGATTGAGTTTCTATCTGAAGAATTGAGATTCGAGGAAGCTGCTGTAGTTAGAGATAGGTTGCTGGTACTTGAGAAAGTAGCGGAGGATAAGTCAGAAGTGAGATACGGCTTTGGTAATTTCGATGCGATTGGACTCTACCGAGAGGGGTTAAAGTTAGAAATATCTGTACTAAAAGCTATTGATGGTAGGTTGGTAAGTAATAATTCATTTAGTATTGACGAAGGAGTATTAAACGATGAAGAAATCTTGTCTGAATTTATACTTACTTATTACAATACAAAATCCTTAATCCCAGATGAAATCTTAGTCGAGACCGAGTTGCAGGATAATGAACTCATTTTAGATGTTTTAAGAGATCTTTTAGGTCGTAGCGTCTTGATTTCAAATCCGCAACGGGGAGTGAAAAAACGCTTAATTGATTTAGCTTACAAGAATGCAAAAGAAGGCTTCGAAGCAAGGCACAGTTCTTTGCTAAAATCTGAAAGATTGTTAGAGGCACTAAGGGATACCTTGCAGTTAACAGAAATTCCAAGAACTATAGAGTGTATTGATATTAGTCATTTTCAAGGCAGTCAGACAGTAGGTGCGGTAGTTTGTTTTAAAGACGCAAAGCCTTTTAGAAGTAGGTATAGATACTTTCATCTTTCTCAGGAAGGGAAGCCTGATGATTTTGCATCTATTTATGAAGTAGTAAGTAGACATATCGCTAGAGGCATTGAAGAGAACACACTTTGTGACTTATTGTTGATTGATGGTGGGCCACCTCAGATTCAGGAAGCATTGCGAGCAAGAAAAGAAGTAGGAGGTAGCCTGCCATGTATTATTTCAATAGCTAAAAAGAGAGAGCCACTTCAACGAAAGATAAAAAATACACCCTTTGGAGAGGCAAGAGGGAAAAAGCCTGAAAGAATATATGTTGAGAATCATCCAATGCCAGTTATATTAAAGCCGGGCAATGAAGTTTTAAATTTATTAGAACAAATCAGGGATGAGACACATAGGTCAGTCATTACTTTTCATAGGAAAATCCGTGCTAAAAAGCAACTCTCAGGGCCACTTGATGCGATTCAAGGATTGGGAATTTCAAGAAAAAGGCGATTGTTGAGTGCTTTTGGTAGTTTTAAACGGATTAAAGAGGCGAGTATTGAGGATTTAATCGAAAAGGGTGGTTTAGCTCCAAGTTTAGCTAAGAAGGTGTTCACAGAATTGAATAAAAATAGTATCTAAAATGAATAAATATTTAATCTTAGGAATGTAAAATGATTGATCTTCAAGATCTTAGAAGTAGACCAGAGGCTTACCAGAAGGCCTGCGATAAAAAGAGAATTAAATTAGACATATCTGCTTTTCTTAAAATAGATGACGAAAGGCGAGCTAAGGTTACAGAGGTAGAGACACTTCGTGCTAGTCAGAAAAGCATGAGCAAGGAAGTACCAAGTCTTAAAGGTGATGAAGGTACTAAAAAGAGAGAAGAGCTTAAGATTCTTAGTTCTAGAGTTAAGGAACTTGAAAATAATTTAGACGAAACTCTTAAAGAATGGAATAGACTTCAGCTTTTAATCCCTTCAATCCCAGTGGATGAAGTGCCAAACGGGAAGGATGATTCCGAGAACGTTGAATTTAAAAGAGTAGGGGAAATTCCTCAGTTTAGTTTTAAACCAAAAGATCATGTTGAGATTGGTGAAGCTTTAAAACTCTTTGATGTTGAAAGAGGAGTTAAGTTAGCTGGGAGTAGGAGTTATTTTCTTACAGGCATGGGGGCTAGGCTTCAACATGCAGTACTTTCACTTGCTTTAGATTTTATAGCTGAAAAAGGCTATACGATAATGGAGCCACCTCATATCGTAAATTATAAAGCTATGATGGGTACAGGTTACTTTCCAGGTGGAGAGGATATGGCTTATCACTTAGATCAAAGAGATGATGAGTCATACCTAATAGGCACTTCTGAAGTTCCTGTAGCGGCCTATCATTTAGATGAAACTCTAAATCATGCAGAGCTTCCGAAGAGATATTCTGGCTATTCTCCTTGTTACAGAAGGGAAGCTGGAACTTATGGTAAGGACACTAGAGGTCTATACAGGGTGCATCAGTTCTATAAAGTGGAACAGGTGGTGATCTGTGAAAATAATGAAGAAACAAGTAGGGCACTTCATAATGAACTTTTAGGGAATGCAGAAGAACTTCTAACTCTGTTAGAATTACCTTACAGAGTTGTCGTAGTATGTACGGGTGACATGGGGCAAGGGCAAGTATGGAAGCATGACATAGAAACATGGATGCCATCTAGGAATGCTTATTCCGAGACTCATAGTTGTTCAACATTACATGATTTTCAAGCAAGAAGACTTAACTTAAAGTACCGTGATCAATCTGGGAAATCAGTTTATTGTCATACTTTGAATAATACTTTAATTGCATCTCCTAGAGTATTGATTCCTTTAATTGAGAATCATCAGCTTGAAGACGGTTCTATAAGAGTACCGAAGGCATTACAAAAGTATTTAGGTGGATTAACTAAGATAGGGTGAAATTATGTTATGGCTTAAGGGCATCGGTGTAGTTTTATTATTGTTGATGGTTTTTGCCGTTAAATCATCGTATTCCGGTAGGGTATTGGTCTCGCTTGTACTAGTAGGTGGACTACTCTACGTTGGTCTAAGTAAGAAAAGGTAGATTTAAGCTCCTCATTACTGGATATTAGCCCCCTTATCCAGTATAAGATCGAGAGGAGATTTCTGATATTTTTGTGTATTTAATATGTTATTGATTTTAGGTATTGTAATTGGGGTTGCTCTGAGCATTTCCTTTATGTGCTCGTTGATGGAAGCCACCTTACTTTCAGTATCTCTACCATATATTAGATACCTAGCAGATGCTGGATCAAAACGAGCTAAGATCATACTTGGCTTTAAAGAGCGAATCGGTGTCCCTATCTCTGCGATCTTGATACTGAATACTGTTTCACATACCGTTGGAGCTTCGATCGGCGGTAGTATCGTTAGTAGTTATGGAGAAAAAGCGGTTATTGCTTTTTCAATTATCTTTACTGTCCTAGTGTTTTTCCTGAGTGAGATTTTACCTAAGAAAATAGGTAGCACATATAATAGGCAAGTTAGTTTACTTATTGCGATACCATTGCAAATGATGGTTAAAATTCTATCTCCTATTATTTACGTAACTGAAATTTTTTCTAAAAGAGTCAGTCAAGGTGGAGAGGATGAGCCTAGAATAAGTCATGAAGAAGTTATTAGTATGGCAGAGTTAGGGAAGGAAGAGGGAGTAATTGATTCTTTAGAAGATTCTGTAATTAGAAATGTTATTGGGCTTGATACAGTTTTAGTTAGGGATGTACTTACACCTAGAGTAGTTGTATTTTCTTTAAAGGAAGGCACTCTTGTTAGTAGCTTGAAAGAAAGTCTATTTAGTTTACCGCATTCTAGAATACCGGTTTTTCCTGATGATACTTTAGATGAACCCTCTGGATATGTAACCCAACGTGATCTTTCGAAGGTGATGTTAGAGGGTGATGGAACAGAAGTTATTAAGGACTTAAAACGGTCTTTAGTTTCAGTCCCAGATACCCTTAGAGCAGATAAATTAATGTTGCAGATGGTTGATAGACAAGTTCCTATTTGTGCTGTGATAAATGAACATGGCGGGTTTGCAGGTGTGGTAACTTTAGAAGATATTCTAGAAGAGATCATAGGAAAAGAGATCGTAGATGAGTTTGATGAGGTTAGAGATTTAAGAAATTATGCAAAAACTCTACATGAGCTTAAAAAGCCTGAGTTTAAAAGTTAACTATATAGAAGTGAATTTATAATGATTCCTAAGAATAAAATTTTAGAAAAAGAAAAGAGGGATTCTCGCCAGTCAGAGGACGAAAATAATACAGAGGGGGAGGGTTATAAAATTCAGTTACCGGGTAGTCCTAAGGTATTTAGTAGGGATAATCACTGCATCTCTAGAAAGGATATTGATCAAGACGCACTTAAAGTTCTTCGTAGGTTGCATAGTTATGGATATCAAGCATTCTTGGTGGGTGGAGGAGTTAGAGATCTTTTAGTCGGTAAAAATCCTAAAGACTTTGATATCTGTACAGATGCTACACCAGAAGACATACGCGAGTTATTTAGGAATTCTCGCGTAATAGGTAAGCGATTTAAAATTGCTCATGTTTATTTTTATGGTGGTAAAATTATAGAAGTAGCAACATTTAGAGCTGAGATTGAGCACGATGAGGATTCTAAGGAAACTTTACCGACTGATAACACTTTCGGTACGGCAGAAACAGATGCTATTAGAAGAGATCTTACAATAAATGCCTTATTCTACAGTTCAGATGATTTCTCAATCATCGAT
>JBILFC010000264.1:0-4301 GCA_044351785.1 Bdellovibrionota bacterium | reverse complement strand
TGAAGAAGAAGATCGTAAAGATTATCGGAGATCCAGATGAAAGATTTATAGAGGATCCAGTTAGAATAATTAGGGCGGCAAGGCACGCTGCAAGGTTAGGCTTTACGATAGAGAAGAAAACTGAGCAGGCAATGCTTAGGCATGCTTCTAAGTTAAAGTTGGTTCCTACGTCTCGAATATATGAAGAGTTGTTAAAAGATTTTTATTCAGGCTCTTTCTTGAAAACTTTTCTAGCACTTGGTGAATATGGTGTTATAAAGGAAATGTTACCTAAGATAGATTTAGAACTTGAAGGTAAGGCGAAGAATTGGGTTAAGAGGTATCTTGGCAGATTTAACAGTTTAGATACTTTAGTTAATTCTGGAGTTGAGCCTGGATCTGAGGTATTTCTTGCTTGTCTAGTGATTGGTCTTGGGGCTACATCTGATTATGAGGAGGAGAGAGGTTCGTATGATTCATTAACTGAAGAGGATAAGTTTAATATCTTAGTTAATGATGAGCCTGAGAAGTACTTGTTTAGTTCAGATGATTCAGAGGATGATTCAGTAAAGGCTGGGCCTGTTTTTAGGTTAAAGCCTTTTAGAAGAGATAGAAATTCTAGAGATAGAGTAAGTGGAACTGCTAGGGTTATTGGTAAGTGGTTCGAACCATGTTCACTTACCAAAAGAGAAAAGTTTGCTTTAGAAAGACTTTTGGTCTTAAGATTTAGACTTAGGGTAGCAATTGAAGATGAAGCAAATAAAGATAATTTGAAAGCCTTATCTGAGCTTTTAAAATCTATTCATGAAGAGGAAAGGGAGAATCTTCGTATTCTTTTAGATATTCTAGATCAAGAGTTGCCTAAGGCTATAAAGGCTTTGCTTCAGAGTCCTTCAAGAGAGAAGAGAAGGTATAATACTAGGCCTGCTCCGAATAATTTCAAAAAAAATAAGCCCGTTAAAAAGGGTGTTCCTAAATGAGTTTGAGTCGAATTTTAGCTATCTATAAAAAGAGTTTAGTAGCCTCATTTATAGTTGTACTTCGTTCATGGCGATCAATTTTAATTCAAGTTCCAGCCCTATTCTTGTTTGGTTTGCTTGGCTCTATAGTTGGTGTATTTGGCTTTCTTGGTGGCCTTATTATGGGTCTACTTTCTACTTTATTTGTAGCATTATATTTAGCTTTAGTAAGGACTGCTGTAAGAGAGGAGAAGTTTTCTTTAGAGATGATTAAAGAGGAGGGGTTTCAGTTATTCTATCCTGCCTTATCTTTATTCTTTTCATTATTTCTTGTGCAATTGGGAATGATGTTGATTCCTGTGCCATTTTTTAAAATGGCTGTAGGTATTTTAATTACAGTTTTGTTAAATCCTATAGTAGAGTTTTTATATTTAGATGAATCTGGTGTGCCTGAGCTTATTCAGGATTCAGTAGATTTTGTAGGTAGACATTTTATAGTTTGGTTTCTACCAGTTTTCATTTTAATTTCACCTTTTGTATTTAAAAATCCTCTAGTTTTACCTGTATTATTTAGTAATGATCCTTTAAGTGTTGTTAGATCTTTTATAACTATGATGGGCGGTGTTCTAACTGTACCAGCGTTCATTACAGCGATCATACCTGTATTGTATGTTTCATTTTTTATTATGGTATTTCGAGGTAAATTACTTTTAGCATTAAGGAATAAATAATTTATGGAATTTAATATTGTAGCGGTCATACCAGCAAGAAGGGGCTCAACTAGGTTACAGGAAAAGCCTCTAAAGGGTATTGTTGGTAAGTCCTTAGTTGAACGAGTTTGGAATCAGGCTAGTTTATGTAAAGATATAAATTCTTTGTACGTTGCAACGGATGATGAAGAAATTAAACAGTTATCTGAATCTTTCGGTGCAAATGTTGTTATGACTTCTGTAGAGGCTCCTACGGGGTCTGCTCGTGTAGCGGAAGCGATTCAGAAGTTAAATATTAAATGGGATATTGCTCTAAATGTTCAAGGTGATATGCCTTTTATCGAACCTGATGCAATTTCTTTAGCTATTAATTATTTTAAGGAAAACTTTGATAACTTTGATATGGTTACCATCGCGATCCCGATCTACGATAGAGAGGAGTTCACTAAGCCTACAGCTGTAAAAGTTGTTATTGGTGATGGTGGTAGAGCATTATATTTTAGTAGAGCGCCTATCCCGTATCCTCGTGATGATGACGAGTGGAAGATTGTTCCTGGATCAGATAGAAGAGTGTTTGGCCTAAAGCATATTGGATTGTATCTTTTTAAGAAAGAAGCCTTATATGCCTTATCTGATAATTCATTAGAAGCTTCTATTGAGAATGTTGAAAAGCTGGAGCAACTTAGGCTGTTAACCTTAGGTTTTAGAATTGGGGTAGCTATTATCCCAAGAGAATTAATGGAATACTCTATTGAAATTGATACTCCTGAGGATTTAGAAAAGGCTATAGAACATGCTAAGGGCTTGAAATAATGTATAAACTTCGATTTTAACCTAATCTCTTACTAGCAAAAAGTTCCTCCCTGTGTTATCAATATCTCCCTTAGTTGTCATAACAACAGAGAGTTTTAAAAGGGGAGAAGTAAATGAAATCACGACCAACGAAATACATTTTTGTAACGGGGGGCGTAGTGTCTTCTCTGGGGAAAGGTCTTACTTGTGCTAGTCTTGGAGCACTTCTTGAGAGTAGAGGCCTTAATGTTACAATCTGTAAATTAGATCCTTATTTAAATGTCGATCCAGGGACAATGAGTCCGCTTCAGCACGGAGAAGTTTTCGTCACAGAAGATGGTGCCGAGACTGATCTTGATCTTGGTCATTATGAGAGATTTCTTTCTTCTACAATGAGTCGATGTAATAATTTTACTGCGGGTCAGGTTTATGAATCTGTAATTAAGAGAGAAAGAAAGGGTGAGTACCTTGGTGGTACTGTTCAAGTCATTCCTCATGTTACAGATGAAATTAAGAAAAGAATCATAGAAGTTGGTTCACAGTTTGATATTTGTATTGGTGAGATTGGTGGAACGGTGGGGGATATTGAAGGCTTGCCTTTTCTAGAAGCAATTAGGCAGTTTAGGTTTGATGTTGGTAGAGAGAATGTAATGTATATGCATTTAACTCTTGTTCCTTATTTAAATGCTGCCCATGAGATTAAGACTAAACCTACGCAACATAGTGTTAAAGAGCTTACCAACGTAGGTATCCAACCTGACATTATAATTTTAAGAAGTGAAGTTGAGATTGATAGGAAGGCCAAGGAGAAGATTGGTCTTTTCTGTAACGTCGGGATGGACTGTGTAATTTCTGCTAGAGATGTTTCTAACATTTATGAGCTTCCTCTTGTACTTCATGAGGAAGGTTTAGATTCTAGAGTTTGTGAAAGATTAAATATATGGACTGGTAGTCCTACTTTAGGTGCGTGGGAGAAGATAAAAAATACTCTTCATAAGCCTAGTAAGGGAGCAATTAAGATTGCAATGGTCGGTAAGTATGTTGATCTTACTGAATCCTATAAGAGTTTAAATGAGGCTCTTCAGCATGGCGGATTTAAGAATGAATGTCTTGTAGATATTTGTTATGTGGATTCTGAAGAGATTGAAAAGTCAGGTGCTGAGAGTTTACTTGCTGATGCTGATGGGATTTTAATTCCTGGTGGTTTCGGGAAGAGAGGTAGTGAAGGTAAAATTCAGGCTATTGAATATGCTCGTACTAAGGGAATTCCATTCTTCGGTATTTGTTTAGGTCTTCAAATGGCTGTTATTGAATATGCAAGAAATGTAGCGGGTATTAAGGATGCTAATAGTGCAGAGTTCGATGAAGCATGTAAAAATCCCTTAATTCATATCATGGAACATCAGAAGACGGTTACTGATATGGGTGGGACCATGAGGCTTGGATCTTATCCTTGTAAACTCCTTGATGGATCTAAGGCTAGGGAGTCTTATGGTTCAGCATTGATTTCTGAAAGGCATCGGCATAGATTTGAAGTTAATAATGATTATAGAGATAAGCTAGAAGCTAGCGGGCTGATCTTCTCAGGAACATCTCCGGATAATACTTTAGTTGAAGTAATAGAGATTAAAGATCATCCTTGGTATGTGGGAGTGCAGTTCCATCCAGAGTTTCAATCAAGACCATTAACACCACATCCGTTGTTCGTGGACTTTGTTAAAGCTAGTTTAGCTAATAGAGATTCTAAGAAGGAAGGCCTTGCTGGGGATATTGAAGTTAGCAGTGGTAAGACTAAGCTTGCGGATGCTAATCTAGCTAAAGCTCAGGTAAAAAATAGTTCTGAGCAGAGGTTGGTGTCTTA
>JBILFC010000110.1:0-8923 GCA_044351785.1 Bdellovibrionota bacterium | reverse complement strand
AAAAATGTTGCCCCGAGGCCCCACCAGGAATCGCTTCTAATCCAGCCCGAACTGATTCATTCCCATACATAAATTTAAAATAATCACCAGTAACCCCATTCATACTAAGCAGACTATTTAAACGAGCCTTATCTTCTGGACTAGCATTTGGATCTGTCATCTGCTTATAGGACTCTAACATTGTTTCCGCACTAAACCCTAAAAACCTTTGATAACCAAGACCATTTGCATAACCATCCTCAGTACCTTCAGCCAGTTCAAATGCCGCTGAAAAGAGATTAAATTTACCTAACTTCTCTTCCTGTTTGAAATATTCGGCCGTAAATGCTCCCGCTAGAATATTAGCTTTAATATCATTACCAGGAATAATAGCATTAGCCATATTAGTTCCTATTAAATCAGCACGCTGCCTCTCTAAGCTTATGACATTCTCAACAGAACCTGTAAGCATTGCCATATGAGCATCCAATACGTTTGCTTTCTGAGCATTTGTTTCAAATCCTCCACTTAGTCTAGTACCTGCTCCGTCGAGTGCAGCAGCATAAGCATCTGCATACATCTGCATAATTCCCCACCGACCGAACATCGGATCGAAAACAGCTCGGTGTTGAGCCTCAAAAGATGTAGCACCTTTAACACCTCCCCCATAGGCTTCCATAAACTCAACCCCAACATTCTTACTACTTTTTGCTATAGCCTGTATATTCTTTAAACTGTCAGCCTTGGAATCAAAGTTCTTCATATGCCCTAAAGCATTATTCATGACTTTCGAATACCCTCTAACTTCTCCTAGAGTCACTCTCGTTCCTCCCTCGATACCGCCAGCCCCAAGGATTACTTGTTGCTTTGCAAATCCTTCGATTCTCGATCTTAATTCTGACCTTTCGTTAGAACTGGCGATAGAATAAGCACCTGCTTCTCTCATCCCCGCGTCCCTAGCAGTTGAATCAATTGCACCCACAAAACTACTTAAAATTGCTTTCTTAGCTTTTAAGACAATCACACCAGTGATAACTGGTATGCCAGCCGTAGCCATAGCTAAAATTGTATAGTACTGAGCAATATTCTGAACATGATTAAAGTTAAAGCCCTCACCCAGAATAATAGGTAATTTTTGCCAGTCCCAGGCCTCCTTAGTTCTTAATTGCGGTGCGATACTTGCGTTAGGCAACAAATTATACATTACTCTTTCTAATAAAATTACCGCTGCAAAGCCTATATCCCAGCTCTTTATCCATAGCCAAGCTAATGGTACGTTAAGAAAAACAGCAGCCTTACCAGGCAGTAAAACTAAAAGTGCCAGAAATGGATATGCTACTGCAATTAGATAAAGGCAAATTCCTTGGTAATATGGCATATGCATGGCGCGAGTATATAGCTCACGTCTGGCCTGAGTCATAATATAAATCGGCAATCCAACTTGCTCCGTACTAGTGATACCTTGCATTAGGTTTAAAGTCACCGCTGGCGCATAATCGGTAGTAGAAAACGTCTTTCCATTTGTTGGATCCGTGTAAGTGGATGAATTTTGTACTACTCCAACGGGCATCCCCAGAGAAGTATGATTTTCAATTATCTCTGAAGGCATTCTAATATTATAATTTCCATTAAGAAACAGGCTAGTTGAAGCAGCAATTGATGAATGAGCTTTAGGATTCAAAGGGTCATGACCATTCACATGACGCTTTAAAACACGCTGAAATGTATCCATATAGCCCAGATGATTCGCTAGAAGTGCTAAGGCTACCCCAGGTTGGATATCACAAGGCGCCCCGCCTCCCTTTGTAACAGGAGCATCATCATACATTTTAGTAGTTAAGAACTCACAGGCTTTTTGCTTACCTTCAAGACTATCCCATGATCCTGCTGTAAGAAGAAGAATATTCGGAATATGTTTTGCCGACTCTGCCCACATCATTTCCAAGAATATATCCCAAGCTAAAGAGCATTTAATTGATGGTTGTGGCCCATTATTATATGCAGCTTTAGTTTTATCTGAACCCGCAGCGCCTTTAGATTTAATTAACCAAAATAGCTGCGGGGTGTTGACTGAATTAATAGCGATAACGTCTGCATCACCTACTCTTAAAAACTCTTCATATTTACCATCACCGACTTCTTTATATTTAGCTGCGGCTGGAGCAGCAGTTTTATTTAAACCTTCTACAGATCTTGCTTTTATATAGTTTTGAGCTACTCCAAGAGCAGAGTTATACATTCTTGGACAATATTTTAATAGCTCTTCCTCTAGCATATTAATTGCTTCAGGAGTCTGCGGTAAGCTTCTAGATATTAGCTCTAATCCTCTAACCTTATGCTCAACCATGAGATTTTCACCATCTTCATCCTTGAGCATCACATCAACAAATTCATTTACAAAATCGTTTATTGGATGAGCAAATAACCAAAATCCCTCTGCCACCTTAATTGCTCTTCCCGTATCCTTTCCGGCCTTTTCATTTACCGCATCCCGGTCTGCCGCTGCTTGCGCTTGCCCCTTATTACCAACAAATCCCCTAGACTCACCTCCACCTAACTTGGCAACAACACCGTCAATTTCTACTGTTGGCCCTACTAAGGCCCAATAAATCGCTGGTCCGAAAATTAAATATCTAGATGCTCTAAAACTACCAAAGAGTACTAATGATAAAACCCCACCTACCGCACCAAGGAAGTAAACCAGCGCTCCAGCATCTCTAAAGAATGTTTTAAAGGCGAGGAGAAAGTCCCCCTGCGTAAGGTATCCAGCCTGTTCTAAGACTGCCGCTACGAATGTTCCTGCTGATACTACATCTGCCACTTACAAACCCCATTATTATTGTACAGTCTTTCCTATAGACTTAGCATATCGACCAATTACACCATTGTTAAGAGGGTCATATTGAGCTGCTTCTGCCTCAGACTTCCTCATTAACTCAGCACCCTTTCCAGTGAGCCTACTTGCGATATCTATCCTTGTTCTAGCCGTACCTCCATTCCCTCCTCCATTTCCTGTAATCAATCCACTTGATACAAAAGATGTTAAATTAGATGCATTAGTTGTGTTTGCTATCAAGTTTGCTTGCGCCTGAGAAGCTCCTGCCATAGACATAAGTAATCCCTTATCTCGATTCATACCGATACCTTGAGTTACGGCATAAACTCTATACTTAGATTGTTCGTCTAGATCAGCCAATCTTACAGCTTCGAAGTATCTATCAATAAGCTGGTTAAGTATTGCCTTCTCTCTTTGAGTAATGACTGTATTATATACGATAGAATCATTCATAATATTTTTATAGAAAGCCATGTGTCTCACTACAGATGAAGTCGCAGAAGTATTACAGAATGCCTCTATAACAGATGCAGTTTCAAGTGCTGCATCCGCTGGAAGTAATTCCTTACTGGTATTACTAACCATAGATAAAATTCCCTCTACGATTGCTCCATATAGAGGCTGACCCATTGAGGCCTCCCCCATCCAACGACTTAACTCCCCTATCTGACCACCCTTTAAAATATCATCCCAATTCTCTAAAATTTTCATTAAAGATGGGCAAACTCCATATTTAACAGCAAATTTTGTTTCATCATCTAATCCGCAATCTCCGTTCATATGCAAATCTGCCGCTGGCTGATTACCACCTGGGAAATGACAACGGTTCTTATGAAGCGCAGTAAACTTCTGAATTGATATCTTAGGAGTTTGATAACGAGTTGCATAAAACTCTTCTCCACCCGAGGTTTCGGCTTTCATCGTATAATCACCATAAAGTTCTTTAAATATTCCAACAAAATCCTTAAATGCCAAAGACGTTTCGGGATCTCTATTTCGCTGTGTTTCTGTAGCTACTCCCCAAAAAGCACGCTCAACCAAGGAATAAGTCCTAACATCTGTCCCCGTGATATCCACATCATTATATCCTTTAGGCTTAACTGCTAAGTCTTCACCTAAGCCATTCAACTTAGAATCTGTCTGAGCACAACATACACAATATGCATAACTACCATTTCCATGCTTAGATTGATCGTTATAATCAGTCCCTACGTAAGGATTTGAACCAGAGGGTGGTTTACCACATTTAGCTTCTGGACAATCGAATTCAACTCTTTTCCTAGTTTTACCTTGGATTTTCATCTGTGGCTTAGAATCTTTAATAGCTATCTCGAGACAAGCCTCTAATTTTTCATCACTATCTTTAAATGCCTGCGCTCTATCTGGGCTCGCTAATCTTTCCAATGACCAATTTACCTGCTGTAAAATTGTTTGCGTAGCATTCATATCTGTCTGTTGTTGAACATCGGTAAGGCCAGTACCTAATGTCTTATCAAGGAATCCCATTGCAAGAACAAGTACACCTCTTAGCGTTTTTGCCTGATCTAGATACCTATCCCTCGCAGTCTTATCATTTAAATAATCAAGTTGAATTCTATGAAGTGGCTGATACATTGCCATAGAAACCTTCATAATTTCATCATCAACACCTAACTGATCAGGCTTAGGAATTGCATTAGCATTGTTACCATAACCATACATCTTAGCCAAAGATGGTCGATCTTGGTCAGCAGCTTTAGTTCTTGCAGTCGCACCTCCACCCCCACCTGCTACTGCTTGAAGTGGTCCGAACTTAGCACTATAGCCATCAATATTTGTTCCAAATTCTCTTTTAGTATTTGTAGAAGTACGACTTCCTGCTAGAAGTATAGCTCTGGCAGTTTTTCCTCCATTATCAGGACCGTTGGCTATACCAGTCATTGTACTATTCATCGCTAAATGGCCTGGCTTTGTAATACCTGTCCCCACTCCTAAATCAACCCTAGGCACGCTAAGAGCTTTAACCGTATCTCCGGTGCTAGATCCGCCGCCACCACCGCCACCGCCGCCGCCACCACCTCCTCCGCCGCCTCCGCCGCCTCCACCACCACCGTTATCTGGATTACAATTTAATATCCCATCACATGGATTAGGTAGTTGATCATCGTCATCTTCTTCCTCAGCAGTAAGATTATCCGTACTATACTGCTTCCCATCTAGAGATCCGATCACACAAGAAACTCCTGTGCCGCTTAGAGGATTGCCTAGACTATCCTCTGCACGCCTATCTCCCGCAAGATCGGCTACACCTATCTGCTGACCTGAAGCATTAAAAATCTGATTAGTTGTCTGATTCCAAGAAGCGCACTGAGCGAATAGATCACTTGAATAGCTTGCTATTAACAGTACAGATAATAATATTTTTGTTATCATTTTATTCATAACTCACTCTCTTTTTAAAACTTATCTACCTGAACTTTTCTGTCTACTGTATTAGGCATTGATACTGGCATAGGCCCCACATTACCAAAGCGCTTAATCTGCGTACTATCTCCACCCTTAGCTTGCGCTAATAGTAGTTTATCTCCCTCTCCCATTGGAGTTCTAATTATAGCTTGAATTGAAGAATTATCTTCAACAGGCAATCCTTGAGCTACTTTTACAAATTCGTACATACGATCGAATGTCTGTTGCCCAGATTTCAAATATGATCTCTGTCCATTAGGAGTAACAATCAAAAGAACAGGTAGGAACTTAACATTAACTTGCTTAGATAATTCCGTTCCATCAAATACTGGCATTGATAAACCTGTATACTGACGAAATTCTTTCAACCATAGCTCATCAGTTTCACCAACCACTAGTCCAGTAAATTTAACTCTAGAATCATCCTTTAAAACACGATAAAGCCTTTCAACATCTGGAGCCATTAATCTGCAATAAGAGCAAGTTCTAGAAAACATGAAAAAGACCTCTAACTCCTTCTTCGGATCAGGAACCACTCTCCTCATTGCTACATCATGAGTAGGCTTGATAGCTGCACCTTGCTCTAATCTAGTCTTAGCAAACTCTATATCCATTGCCTGAGTAGCACCTACCCAGTCCTCGCCACTGATTACTTCTTCCTCAATCAGAGCATCTCCAATTAAAGAACTAATCTGCTTTACTTCAAAGAAGTAGTTTTGCAACATCCTTACAAACTGCTTAGCATAACCCTTAGCTGTTACTTTATCCCCACGTCTATTACTTTCAATCATCGAGATAATTGAACTTGGCGCATCTGGATTTACAGCTACTTGTGGAGTCTGATCTGGTGGTAGAAAAGTTTTCTTAGTAACATCTGAAGTTTGAAACTCTACGCCTTTTTCAACTGGCTCCTTGACTTCTTCTTTTTCAACACGAGCATGATCGACAACTTCTGTCACCGCTCCTAACTTCTTAGAAAAAATTGATCCTGCGTATGAGGAGGGAAAAAATTTCTTTAATGGATCTGAAGGCAAATCCCTCTTGAATCCTGCAGGCACAATACTATCACTTCTACTATTTGAACTTTCAGCAAAGCAGGTCCCTACTATGCAAGTGAAACTTGCTAGAGTAATAAGAAATTTATTTATAAAATTTAACCTCATTTCTATCTACTAAAAGCCCTTAAACTACTAATCTATAAAGAGTTATTACTCTCTACTCATAAATGCGTGCCATGAGGAGATGGGTAAGTTCTTGGTCTCTATTCGGGCTTAGAGCGCAGACTGCTTCAAGTGGTCAGGTTGTTGAATAATTTCAACGGGTTAAGGAATGCTCAAATTAGACATAGCATTAGAACGACAGTTCACCTTTCACTATTCTAGACTTACCTTGCATAATCATATTATTAAAAACTCTTCTATCCATTGGAGCGAGTTTCAAGGCTTCTAGTAATTGCGGACCCATGATAGATGTCTTTTCAGATATAAAAAGAAGATTAAGAAGTATACTCACCCTTTCTAAACAAGGATAGTCAATAATCTCATCTAGAATTGCCTTCGCATCAGCATTCATCCCGCTAATAATGTAACACCAAGCTAAGTTATTGCCGACTGCCGCCTTTCTGAATTTAGACTGATCGCCTGAGTTATAAGCTAATTTTAAGTATCGTATTGCTACTTCTATCTGATTCATTTCTAACAATATAGATCCCCAAGCAGAAAAGAATTCACTGTGCCTTTCGATATCATGCTCACTAAGAAGCCTCTTGCAATATTCATGGGCAAGGTCTAAATCTTTAGTGACATAAAGGAAAAAGGCTCTTTGAACTCTGAGGTCTAAATTACCTGGACTATTCTCTAGAATCTTATCCAATAGATCTTGAGCTAGGAAGAATCCACCATCTTTCACAAGGCTAAAAAACTTTCTTAGCTCAGCATCCTTACCTATATTAGCTAACACATACCTAGGGTTCAGTTTAACCCAAGGTAAGAAACCAATTTTTAAATCCTGCTCAAACATCTCAACATGCGCATCACTAACAACATCCAATCCGATCCAATCAGTATCTTTACCAATCAAGCTCCGATAATGATAATATGCATTGCGCATCAATGGAGTCGCAAAAGATCTGGCATATACAGCTGGTAAAGAAACAGAAAGAGCAGTATCATGCGCATCAAAACCACCTAAAAGTGCTAGCCCCAGAACAGAAAGATATTCACTTGGAGAGGAAAGAAATATCGTAGCTAATTTTCTTCCCGCCATAGCTGGATCAATATTTAAAGATTTAAAATAAGCAAAAAATGCATCAACTTCCTTATGCATAGGTGACATATCAGAAGCTAAAAAATGCTTATTCTTTAAACAAGATAAATATAACTCTGGCAAATGTGCAATAGTTAGGCTCGGAAAAACTAACTCGTGCCATTTTGCATACTGAAGCGCTATGACCTTATCTAAAGATGCGTTAAGATCATCGCCAAACAAATTATTTACATCTTCCTTATCTTCGAAATAGACACCACGCAAGAATCCCTGAATAAAAGTACACACATAATCACCTTGCGCAGTCATTGGAACAGCTGTAGTTCTACTAAGGTACATCTCCTTAGGTAGACTGGATAACATAAGGGCAAAGGTACTATTTAAATGAATGGGCTTAACATCCAATCCAAGTATAGAGATTAAGGTACCATTCTCATCGGAGTTCACTTGGACTTCTAGACCAGCGGCTTCCCAACATCTTGATACATATTCACTTAAAAAACTAGATATCTGAAAGATTAACCTCTTATCATCCGCGGTTAATGTAACATTCCCTCTCAAATGAGAGGTTAAGAGATCTATGATACCCATTGCTGGGAAAAGATAATCAATTAAATAATGAGAACTAACTTCTGACATCCAAGATGCATGATCTCGGAAGCTCTCTGCTTCTTGTTTTAGATTGTTACGAGACATAGAATATTGATCTTAATATAGGGTACCTAGCATTCTGGTAATTATATCTCTACGCACGTTCTCCTACAAGTAGCTTATTATAACTAAACTCCTTAAATATAACCCATGACAACATCATCGCCTGCATAAATAGATGATCTGACCTAGAGTTGTCTAAATTATTAACTTGAATTTCTATATCTCCTTGAATATCAGAGAAATCAACCCAATTCATCACTGACAGAAATCGATAAGGGGAATCACAGGCAAATTGAGAAATAAATTTCACCTCTTCGACTTTCCAATCTCCATATAAGGCTAAAAGACTACCAAAGATCTCCATCTGTTTAATGGCCATACCTGGGATATGGATATCAACATACTTAACTAAATCACCCTCAGCTAGTACCTCAGGTAACAAATCATACCTAATAAAATTATCGAAACAAGACACTTCTACATCACTATCAGAATTTAAAGCTACTGCCTGCCTTAACATATCTATAGTAATAACTAGCTGTTCCGAAAAGCTTTTAGTAGTAAGTTCTGAGACTAAAAGGCAGTTTGCATTAATAGAGGAAAGTTCTAAGAGTACGTAGTCTTGGATATATCTAAGCATTCTAATTACAATGTGGGCATCCTTAATCTTAGGAAGCACCTCAGTAAACTCTCTAAATAAAGCTAAGTATTCCTTTGAAACTCTCTCGGCGGTTCTATCCTGAT